>WFWK01000054.1 GCA_015491135.1 Patescibacteria group bacterium
CCTACGAACCCGTATGCGCGTGCAACGGACAAACGTATGCCAATGAGTGCTATGCCGCGCGCGCGGGCATGAGCATTGCCTATCAGGGCAAGTGCCAATAGTAGTTACCAAGGTTAAAGAGAACATTGCACGGAGCGCCGAATTGGAGCATAGGCACCAAGGTGGGGTGGCGTGAGAGCCCGTACCGGCCAAAGATACTGACCCCTTACGCACGAAACCGTTACGTACCGGGCCACTAAGTGGCATAAAGTTTTCCCACGCCCCCCCCTTTCGTCCGCGCAGTTGCGCGCGCCGGCGCCTATGCTAATTTTTTTGCCATTTGAAAAAGCAAGCAAAGAGGTGCACCGCGATGCGCACTGAGGATAAGACCTCACTACACAAAAAACAAAAAGTCTTATTAATTTTTTGTTTTTGCTACCTAGTGCGCAATGGAGTATCCTATGGGTTAGTTCTTATGAAAGAAGCACGGGATAATAATTTGTTTCTGTTCAAAAAAGAACATCTTTTTCTGCATAATCTTTTTTTTGAAAAAATAATATCTGAATTTGCTTTGGAGAAAATTGATGCTGACATCGTTGCCGTGTTGCACATTTTGCCTGATGCTTTGCCATTTTCAAGAGCGTTGTCACAAATAGCCAATGTAAAAACCATTGTGGCTAAGCCAAAATCTGTAAACCATTTTGTTTTGGATTATTTAAGAGAAAGTGGCCATAAAATTGTTTTCAAAGATGGGCTTGGAAAAGAGATTGAGAAACTGGAAAAAGAGACAGTTTTTTTAGATATTGGCGGGTATTTTTCCTCTTATCTTTCTTTGTTAAAAACAAAGAATAATTTTGCCGGCATAGTTGAGGATACCGAAAATGGATTGCAAAAATACAAAAAAGCGGGAGTTGATTTCCCTTTTTTGTCTGTGGCACGAAGCCCGCTAAAAGCTAATGAGGATTTTTTGGTGGGTGGTGCCATAGTATATTCTGTTGAGAGAATTTTAAGAGAACAGAACATTATTATAAACGGATTGGAAAGCGGGGTTATAGGTTTTGGCAAAATAGGATCTTCTGTAGCTTATCACTTATCGAAAAAACAAAGTGCGGTTTCTGTGTTTGATAAAAATAATGTTTTACTTACGCATGCGGTTTCACGAGGTTTTGGTATACGCACAAAAAAACACATTCTTTCAAAAAGTGACATTGTATGTTTGGCAACAGGAAACCGCTCTCTTGTTTCGGATGATTTTCAATATGTAAAAAACGGAGCTTTTCTTTTTTCCGTTACCTCTTCAGATGATGAATTTGATAAGGGGTGGCTGAAGAATAACTATAAAAAAACGATTATAATTCCTTATATAGCAAAATACCAGAGAGGGAGCCAATATTTTTATTTGTTAAACGATGGTGAGGCCATAAATTTTGTTCATGGTACTACCGTGGGCGAGTATATTTTACTGGTTCATGCTGAGCTGTTGGTATCCGCTTATGCGCTTTTGGCAACAAAGGCTAAAAAGGGGTTTAAGTTTGATAATAATTTTCGGGATAAAATAGCTCAAATTTGGCTGGATATATTCGGCTTTAAAAGAAGGAAGGTTAGCCATAGGCTTTCTGATGATATTGTTTTGACTCTTAAAAAATACCAAGAGGCTTTTCCGGAAGAGAACATTTCTCCTCTTTTGGAATATGCGAAAAAAAATCCGGCCTGCGCTTTTAGAAGCAACAAAGAAGGGCACGTTACGGCAAGTGGGTTTGTGGTGAGAGGGAATGAAGTTTTGCTTATATTCCATAATAAACTGCAAAGGTATTTGCAACCGGGAGGCCATATGGAGGAGAAAGATAACACTGTCTTCGACGCAGCAAAAAGAGAGGTTGAGGAAGAGACTGGTTTGAGCGTGTTACCTCATAAAGATTTTGGCAGAATTCCTGTTCACATTGATGTCCAAAAAATACCTGAGAATAAAAAGAGGGGGGAGCCGGCACATTTTCACTATGATTGTATGTTTGTATTCGAGCTTAAAGGTGTGAAAAATGGTATAAATCTGCAAAGTGAAGAAGTGAGTGACTTTACATGGGTTTCAATGGATTATGATTTTCAAGATGAAGGCATTAAAAATGCTATTAAAAAGATAAAAGGGAGAATTGGTTAGATTTTATAAGAGTAAAAGTGGTACATTTGATTTTTATCTAAATGTTTGCGGTTTTTTTATTTCTTAACCTTTAGGCTTGTTTTTCCTTTCCGGTCATATACCATAGAATTTTAATCAAAAGCGATGGCGCGGTGGGGACGTTGTTCGCGCGCCGCAAAAGAGCGTGCGAGATAATCGCACATACGTTACTTGCACCGCTACTTAATTCCTTGCTTGCTTTTTCAAAAAGATTTGCGCGAAGCGCACAATCTCACCGCCCACAAAAAAACACCCGCGCCTTTCAGTGTGGGTGTTTTTTGTGGGCGGTGCTTTCTGGACGAGGTTCGAACTTTCTTTGAACAAAATCAGCAAGCGGATTTTGAATGATCCCGCCCAGCGGCTCGCCCCGCTCACTGCGGGGCTGGCAAAGCCCGCAAAAATTTCTTTTTCTTTTAAGGGGCGCGCGCAAAAAATTTTTTCAATCAAGGAAACAATTTTTGCGGGCTTTGCTTCCTTGCTGGCGCAAGGACGAGCCGCTTCCCACCCCCAGTCCGCCTTCGGCGGACAAAGCAGGCGGGCAAAAATTCCTTCCCCCAGACCCCCTTCCTTTTTGCCCGCCTGCTTGGGCTTCGCCCTTAATTTTTTTGGGCTGGCTGGCAGCGGGGCTGCAGAAAAGAAATGCGGAAGATTAAGAAACTCCGTATATGAATCTTACATAATTACCCAGTTTTTCATCAAGCGTACCATTGCTATGAAGCTCCTCAACTTTTTTGAGCGCTTTCAGCCACTTTGGTCTTTCTTCCTCTATGCCTAGTATATTTTCTATCTTTGGATCAAAGTACTTTCTCCTGCTTTCATCATTTTCAAGTAACTCTAGTATTTCCTGATTTTTCCCTTCAGTCGCATTCTGTCCCTCTAAATCATGAACTACGCCATAGTCAATTCTGAAATAATTTAAGACTTCTTGGAAAATAGGAATATTGTTTCTGCTTCGGCAATTTATCAATGCTATGTCATCTTTTTTGATTTTGCTTTCCGTTGTGTCAAATATTCCAAGCAAGTCTGCAACTCTTGGAAATATCATATATTCAGTATCCCCTTCTAATAAGATAACTCGCTTAGCAAAAAACAGCTCTTTAACTGATGAATCAAAATTTAGGACCATTCGCAATGTCTTCTTTTTCTCTTCACGATCTCCTGTAAATATATCCTCTTTAACCTGGATTGCTTCCAATTTATTTTCATTATTTCGTATCAACCGTACCAGCGATTTTTGTTTTTCTATCAAACGTATCATGATTGGGGAATGTGTTGTGCATATAACTTGCACATGACCACTTTCAGCTAGGGTGTATAAAACGTTAGCGATTTTCTTTTCCATTTGCGGATGCATAAAAATTTCTGGCTCTTCAATCAGTAGTAGATTTGTTACCCCAACTTCCTTGTCGGGCGAACTAATCGCTTCGGCATACAATTCTAACAGGGCGAATATTAAGGACCGTTGAAGCCCATGGCCTTGATCTGCTGGAGCAATTGGAAACGGTCTCCCATCATTTGTTGAAAGGGTAGGAATTGGCAAAAGATTTTTCTCAGCTGGAAGTTCAACATCAATCAAACTAGATGCATTAATTATTCGCTTTAACTTTTCTGCAATCATACT
Organism: Patescibacteria group bacterium; assembly: GCA_015491135.1. Taxonomy (GTDB): domain Bacteria; phylum Patescibacteriota; class Minisyncoccia; order Phycocordibacterales; family UBA2100; genus S143-145. The sequence goes on from WFWK01000054.1 coordinate 3,774, forward strand.
TTCAATTTCCTGTACTTTTGAGTGTTTTGTCTCTTCCTTAAAAAGTTCAGCATAAGAACCAAGTGCCGATATAAGAGCTTTATACTGATCGGTTTTCTGTAATTCTTCTGATAGGAGTAATTGAAAAATTTGTGAAAATGGTGTTTTCTTTTTGCCATCCACGACATCTGCTATTTCTTGCACAGCTGGGACAAAAATTTTCTGCATCTTTTCGTTTGTAAATAAATCATCGCAATTTTGCGTCAACCCACTTGGATTTTTCTTTTCTTCTCCGTTAACAACGGCAATATAATCGCATTTTGATTTTCCGTCTTCAGAATAGTAATAAAGCTTTCTTAAAAGCCAGTATTCGTTCCCGTTTTCATCGGATGAAATGTAATTTTTAATCGCCTGGTGTTCCTTATCATTTTCAGACAATTCCTCAAATTTAACCTCAATCAAAATTGCATTTTGTTGATCTGTTTTTAAATTATGGAAATACTTTGTAGGAATTGTTTTGGTTCCAGAAAAGAAGTAATCTAAAGCCTGCATTATGGAGGACTTTCCAACATTATTTTCTCCAATAAGCACGATTATGTTTTCAGAAAAATCAAAATTTAAACCATCGTTTCCGACGGATTTAAAATTTTTATGCAAAAACTCGAAATCCTCATGATTACTTTTTTAAAAAATCAATTATCTTATCAATTGCCTTCCTGAAATTTTTATGCACCTCATGTTCCCAAACCCTCAAAACTTCCCAGCCTTCCTTGCGCAATTGCGCCCTGTTTTTTCTGTCCCTCTTTATATTCCTTTCAATTTTCGCAAGCCAGTATTTTTTCGGCAAGCGTTTTTTCAGCTTTGAAAATTGGTATCCGTGCCAAAAGTCTCCGTCAATAAATACTGCTTTCTTTTTCCTTGGAAGCGCTATATCAGGATTGCCAGCCGCCCGCTTATAATGCTTTTGGAAATAAATCCCCCTTTTGCGCAGTTCGCGGAAAACTAAAACTTCAGACTTTGTGTTTTTGGAGCGTATCTTTGACATTATCTCGCTCCGCTTTTCTTTTGTAAATTTGTCCATAATCAGATTTTGAAGTTTGCATGAAATTTTTCAGATCGCTTGCGATTTTTTTTGCAAGATGGTAAGCGAAATTTACAGGGACAGCGTTGCCTATCATCTTATATCCGTCAGCCACATTTTCGTATTTAAAAATAAAATCATCAGGAAATGTTTGTATCCGCGCGCATTCCCGCACAGAGAGGCGCCTATACAAATGCTCTTTTCCGGGAACAAAAATCCTTTTGTTCTGTTCAATGAATTTCATCTTTGGGGCTTGCGGGTGTATTGGGGCATGCCGCCCTCCGGCTTGTATTGTAAAAGACGGCTCATCCCAGCTTCTTACCCTATTGCGCGACATGTAAATTGTGGAAAATCCGCCATTCATGTATTCATGGTTTGGGGCAGACAAATCTTTTGGGTCATTCGCCTTGTTGTACGGTCTTGCTGGCTTTGCGCGCCTCAAATCCCAAATTGCGTCCTTTAAAACAGGGCGCTTTGGCGACTTGGGTGGGAACTCAAAAATTTTTCCTGTTTTTTTGTGGTAGCCGACTATAATGACCCTTTTCCTGTCTTGAGGCACATCATAATCATGTGCATTTAACAGCGCGTAAGTGACATTGTAATTTAGGCTTTTGAATTGCCTTAAAATTTCTTGGAATGCGTCCCTATGGCGGGGCAAAAGAATGCCAGAAACATTTTCTGCCAAGAAAAACAAAGGCTCCTTATCCCTCAATACACGTATATACTCATAAAAAAGCTGCCCCCTTTTATCTTTGATGCCGCGCCCGGCGCCTGCTTCGCTCCAGCTTTGGCATGGCGGTCCGCCAATTATTCCGTCTGCTTCAGGAATTTCATCGGAAGGCACATCAACAATGCTCCTTTTGTCCAATTTTGTGTGGGGGAAGTTTGTCTCAAAGGTTTCCCAAATGGTTTTGTCAAATTCATTAGCCCATACAACCTTAAACCCGGCTTTTTCAAAGCCAAGGTCTAAACCGCCTGCGCCTGTAAATAAAGATACTAACTTCATAATTACTTAACAAATTTAATTAACTTTGCGTCCAGCAACTTTGCCGGATTGTTTGGCGATTTAATTTTTATGTCGCTAATGCTGAAGTTTCCGCCAGAAATATTTTCCAAATTTTTCCTGTCTTCCGACGGAAAAGAATCATATTTTTCTTTTAGCATTATTGCGTTAACTGTCAGTCCGTTATCCTTGCCCACTTCCGTAACATAATCAAAAACTTTTATAGGGTTTTCTATGTGCCACATCCCCCGTATGCGCAAATAAGTTATGCCAAGGGGATCAACTTTATTTACCCTTCCAAGCTCCTTGGTCTCTGCAAACTCAACGCCTTCTAGTTCGTTGATTCCCGAAGATATTTTGTTTTTTATCCGCTCATACACCTCTTTCCCGGCGGCATAACAATTGCCGTAAACAAACCAAAGGGCTTGAAGCTTATTGTTCTTTGCAACGCCTATCGCATAGATTATGTCCTTTTCCCGCCAATCCTCGCAGTCCCGGCAGGCTTGCGTAATCATAGGACTGTCAGAGTACAGCTTGTCTTTAGGGTATGAGCTGTTTAGGGCAATGCCGGAACGCAGACTTTCAATCTTTTTTACTTCAATTGCGTCTCCGCCTTTTATGATTATGTCGGGGGGATTATTTTGGTTTCCAAGGTATGAGAAGTGCTTATTGTATATTTCGTTCTTTTTTGAAATGCTTTTTTCTTTTGTAGAACCGCAAAACAGGTCCTTGACGTAAAACTCCAAAGCATCGCCCATGCTGTTTGCGCGGTTTGGGGAGCGGTAATGCCCGACAATGTCCGTGATCGGGTTTTTAACAAGGTTTGATAATGCAATAAGTAAATTTGTCATAGTTTTTATTTTATTAAATCTTCAATGGGCGTATTTAGCGCCTTGGCAACCTTTTTCAAAGTTTCAATGGTTGGGTTGTTTTGCTTGCCCGCCTCAATATTGATAATCGTATTGTTAGAAACATTGGCAAGGCGAGCCAATTTCTCTTGGGAAATCCCCATTTTTTCCCTTAACCGCTTTACGGTCTTTGCTAGGTTGTTTTTGCTTGACTGTGCCATAATTTATTAGTAATATTAAATTGTGGTATATATGCTTATGAAAACTTTTCTTTCCTACAATCTAATATTACCAAAATATTTAAGATCCGTAAAGGAAAAAGGGAGCTTAAACCTAAAAATGTGCGCACGGGAGGGTGGGGCAAGCATTTTTACCGCTTTCTTATATTCTTTTTCAGCCCCGCCGCCAGCCAGCCCAAAAAAATTAAGGGCGAAGCCCAAGCAGGCGGGCAAAAAGGAAGGGGGTCTGGGGGAAGGAATTTTTGCCCGCCTGCGCCGCGCGAAGCGCGGCATGGGGTGGGAAG
>WFWK01000055.1 GCA_015491135.1 Patescibacteria group bacterium
CTCTTTTATTTGTACGGAAACACGAGATGCTCCGGAGCCAGAGAATGAAAACATACTCTCTGTAGCAAACAAATCTTGCACTTTGGAAAATACTGCTCTGCTTTTGTCACTTAAAAAGCCTGCTATACCCTTAAAGTCAACGGGAGAAAAGGCTGATGCCAAGTTAGATTGCAACTCATCGGGATTCTGGAGCAGATACTCCGTATTTCGCAAAGTATCATCAAAAGAAAAACTCTTCAAACCTGACAGAGAATTTGCAAACTGCGCCACTTTATTTCCTAACCTCTTTGATGAAGCTATCACGTCTCCGTCAACAACAAACAAAGAAGCGGTTATCGCTCCGGCAAGAACAAGAGCAACTGCTTTTTGAACAAGATCACCCGCTGTAGTGGTCAATGTATCTCTTGTAAATTTTTCTGCTGTTTGAATTTTGTTAGTTATTATTTTTTCAATGTTATAACTTGAACGTGAAGGTGCTTGTGTCGGAGTTTGAGAAAAACCAGAAGAAGTTGAATCACTTTCTTTGTAACTATGTTTTAAATCGTTGCTTAATTTTTTCCTTCGCGCTTCCTTTTTAAGCAATTGCAATTTTGAAAAAGCTTCAACCGAGTCAGAGTCTACAAACCACTGCTTACCTTCTCTGTAGCAATTGAGAACTCCGTCTCTGCAAAGTTTTGCCAAATAATCTGGAGTGTAGCCGTATTTTTTAGCCAAATCCGAAGTCTTGAAAAACTTCCCTGTCTCTTTCGCGAAAGAATCCGTCATGTCTTTATTTTACAAGACTTTTCGGGAAAAAATATAAAAAATTGTGGATAACTTTTTAAAATTATTTGTAATTAATTAGCTTAGAAAAAACGCTCAAGATACGAGATTAAAATTTGCAAAATATACCCGGAATTCAAAACTCCGATTTTAACCAACAAAACATAAACAAACAAGGCTGAGGAAGCAACGAAAAAGCTAAAAAAGAACAAAAACAATAATTTATCACCAAAACCGCTACTTTGGGAAATTAATTTTTCCTCCAATTCAACAAAATCGTGTTGAGTCTCAAAACCTTCGATATTGCTTAATTCTGCGTTATCAAGAGTGCTATCCGGCCCATGAGATGATTGTGAGCTAACTTTAAAACGATTTAAAGGGTCAATATCCGGGCTGTCATTTCTGGGTGTAAAAGTATAACTCGGCTTTCCGAGATTAGATTTTTCAATGTTTTTATAAGATTTGATAGCTGAAAACCTGCTCTGTTTCGCTGTCTGCATTGCTTCATCAAGCGAGCTGTGATGTATTCTGTTTTCGGGAATAAGTGGAGTCCCGTCATCAGCTAAATACTTTATTGAAAAATCAACGGACTTGAGTTTGTCTTCCTGTTCTCTTTTGATAGAAACAGATTCCGTTTGAACCGCTTGTAAGAGTGCATCCTTTTGTTTTTTGTGCTCTTTTAAAGCGTTTTTAGAGACAAACCAGCGTCTTCCTATCTTTTTTGCCGGCACCTCGCCCGAACGTGCCAACTGTCCAACATAATCTTGAGTATATCCGTACAATTGAGCCGCTTTTTGGGTTGGAATGTATTCATCTTCACCCAATACGAAAGAGCCGGTTCCTACATCCTCAATCTTTGGTACCTGCTCTTTCGGGTCCGGTTTGTAAAAATCGCTTTTTTTGGGTTTGCGCATCTTGGGCGCGTATTCTTTCAAGCTGTCCGCATCAATAAACCACTGATTTCCAATTCGCTTACAAATTACGGTGCCGACTCTACAGAGTTGACCGAGATAATCTCGGCTATACCCGGTAAGCTCGGAAGCCTTGGACGTTGAGATTAGTCTGTCATTTTCAAGAACAATTTCATTCATATCTAAAATAATACGCTCTATTGCGCATCTCGGCAAACCAATAAATGTGGAAAACTGTAATTTTTAGCTTAAAGATTGCTTTAAAAGCTTCTGCAAAATTGAAGGATCGGCTTTTCCGGATGTTTTTTGCATGCCTTTACCAACTAAAAACATCAAGGCTTTCTCTTTTCCCGCTTTATACTCGGCAACAGTATCTGGAAACTCTGTCAATATCTCGTCAACTACCGATTTTAAGGTGTTTTCATCTGTAATTTGACTGTTTTGTTCAATAAATTTTTCAACTCCCGGCTTGTCCAATTTGAAGCTAAGCACTGAATCCGCAAGCTCAACTCCTCTATTGCTGGAAATTTTTCCAGCAACCACAGCATCCGAAATAACAAGTAAACTTGCGATTATTTCGGATTTAAAGTGCTCCTTTTCTATGGAATTTGAAAGGTCATTTATTATCAAATTGGCTAGATATTTTATTTGCTTTTCAGTTGTCGCCAAATTTGCAACATCCTCAAAAAAGTCACCTAAAAGCTCATTTGACACCAAAATTGAAGCATAATCTGCCGACAATTTGTACTGTTTTTGCAAGCGTTCTCTCTTGTCCCAAGGTAACTCTGGCAACTCATCTTTCAACTTTTCAATTGAAAACTCCGGAATTTCCGATATTTTGAGCTTGGTCAAATCCGGCTCCGGAAAATATCTGTAATCAGCAGCTTCCTCTTTAGCTCTTTGAGAAAATGTTACTTGCTTGACTTCATCCCACCCCCTTGTCTCTTGCTTGACCTCTTCCCCATTTTCAAGGATTTCTATCTGCCTTTTTATCTCATATTCAATAGCTTTTTCAACCGATTTAAAAGAATTTAGGTTTTTTACCTCAACTTTTGTTCCCAATTTATCATCTTTGCTAACGGAAATATTAGCCTCAACACGCATCTGCCCGCGCTCCATATTTGCGTCTGAGACTTTAAGAGTTCTCAATAAAAGTTGTAGTTCTTTTGCAAAAAAAGCGGCATCTTGCGCTTTATGAATAACCGGCTCGGTAACGAGCTCCATAAGGGGCGCGCCACTGCGGTTAAAATCAACAAGTGTATCACCGTCTTTATGGGTTGATTTTGCAGTATCTTCTTCAAGATGAATTCTTGTGAGCTTCACACCGGCTATCTCGCCACCGGATACAAGCGGGTATTTGTACTGACTGATTTGATAACCTTTTGGTAAATCCGGATAAAAGTAATTTTTTCTGTCAAATTCGGTAAAATCAGCTAACTTTCCCCCTACCGCAACACCTATTTTAAGCACCGATTTAATCGCCTCTTTATTCAAAACCGGCAAAACTCCCGGGTGAGCAAGACAAACCGGGCAAATGTTTGTATTCGGTTCATCCTCAGGTGAGTTTTTACATCGACAAAACACTTTACTTTTTGTGTTAAGCTCAGCGTGCACCTCCATTCCTATAGTTGCCTTGTACATAGCGAGATTGTACTTTATTTATCTTGTAATATCAAATTTTTTATACCATTTGCAACAAACGCTTGGACATAAGTCGCAGTCAATCTTGTTTCAGACGAAGCTACAAAAGCGAAGCGATGCCGCGTATCGCCCTACTTTTTGAAGCGAGTATGAGGTAAGATTGGCAAGGCTTGGTGTTCAATGATTTGTTGCGAATGGTATTAATTCTCGTTTTAGATTTTCCAACAAGTTTTTATCATAAACCGAAACAGGCAAAACTTTCTCAAACTCTCCTTTGAGTTTAGATATTTTTTTATTCAATTCTTGAGTTGAAATTAAATCTGTTTTTGTAAGTAATATAACCTCGTTTTTTTGAGCCAGATCAGAAGAGTAACTTAACAACTCTTTTTTAAGCAATTTATACTCCTCTAAAATATCATCTCGTTCAACCGAGATACAGAATATCAAGGTTTTTGTGCGTTTTATATGCTTTAAAAACTTATGACCTAACCCTTTCCCCAAAGACGCTCCCTCTATTAAACCGGGTATATCAGCTATTAAAAGAC
>WFWK01000056.1 GCA_015491135.1 Patescibacteria group bacterium
GAGGAGTGGCTGAGTGGTCGAAAGCGCACCCCTGCTAAGGGTGTAGGGGAGTAAAATCCCCTCGAGGGTTCGAATCCCTCCTCCTCCGCCCCGGGCACCAGATGAGCTATAATGGTCACATAATATTTTTAATAAAAGCACAAAAAGCTAACATATAGCAATGTTTTAGCTGTATTGTTCAATTAAATTTATAATGCATATGTGGCCATTGAAACAGCTGGTCAGCTGTTTCAATTTATCTCATCTGGTGCCGGGACTCCGCTAGCCAAATATAAAAAGAGCCTAAACGGCTCTTTTTATATTTGGCTTTGATAGCGGAGAGGGATTCGAAAGACTTGAACATCTACGAGGTTTTTTATGTCAATAACCAACCCTATCTTACCACAATCAAGCAGCACAAAAAACCTTTCGGGAACGCGCGCCCGTTTTTAAAAAAGAACAAGGAGAGAAAAATGCAAGGCTTAAGAGTATTTTAGGGTTTTATACACTTTCCTTGCAATGTATCTTTTAAGACTGCGCAAGGCAGAGAGTTTGGCCTTGCCGGATTTTAGCTTCTTGTCGTAATATTTCCTTCCTTTTGTGTTTTCTTTTGTTATCTGAGAAAGAGCGATAAAGTGCAAAGCTTTGTTTAATCTTTTGTTTCCCATTTTGTTGCTTAGCATCTTTGTCTTGGATGCGCTTGATTTTTCTTTGGGAGACACAATTGCGTAAGACGCAAAGTGAGATTCGTTTTTAAATCTTAAAACATCTTGCACTTCTGCAACTATAATGGATGCCGTTATTGTTCCGCAGCCGTATATTGTGTTTTTAAGTCTTTGCACTTCATCTATACTTTCAGAGAGCTTTGTTATTTGTATGTCTAAACTTTTCATATTATCTTTAAGAACAATAAGTTCGTTAAGTTTAAGTAGCGTAATCTTTGCGCCATAAGACTTGTCTTTTGCTTTATCAAGTATTGATTTTAACTCTTCTTGAGACTTTTTGTTTTTAAGCTTCTTCTCAAGAGAGCTTATCTTTTCGTTGTCTCCAAAGAAAAGGTGAACAAGTGTGTGCAATCTGTTTGATGTGCGGACAATTTGTTTGGAAAGCTCTTCTTTTTCTCTTAGAGCCAGTTTTAAAACTTTTAATTTCTCTTTGTCTTTTGTATACTTGTTTTTAAGTGGCAAAGAGTTTTCAAAGTCAAAAAGCAAAGCTTTTGCCACGGAGATAGCATCACTCTTGTCGTTTTTGTGCTTTCTTCCTCTTATTCTGGAGGATAAATGCGCAGGAACATGACGCAAGGATACATTATGGAGCTTTAACAAGTGCTTTACTATGTGAGCTCCGAAAAACTCTGTGTCCTCCAGAGCGACAATCACTTGTTTGTCGCTTGAAGTGACAGTGTTTATCTTTCTTTCCAGCTTGTCTATTTGAGTTGTTGGAAACTCTAAATAGTCAAGCTCTCTTCCAAGAAAGTCCAAAAACACGGCGCTGTGGGTATATTTGTGAGTGTCTATGCCCACAATGACCGTGTTTTTGTTTATTTGCATAGTTGGCATAAGCTTTTTGTTTAGATTTGTAATACACCGGCCGTATCGACCTTTGTCTTTGGCATGCTATGGGTTTTGCTTGATACTTCTTTATACGGTCATCCGCTTTTTTAAGCAGAGACAATACTCTATTTGACCAAAACAAAACCGGCCAAAGGCGCAGCTTGCAAGGACAATTCAACCTAAGTCATCACTTGCAAAGTGAGACATAACCTCGTAGTCACTTGCAAGCTGCGCTACGGCCGGTTATATGTTATCATAGAGTATTCAACCTCGTAGAGGTTAATTGCTGGGAGTTATGGGGCGCATTTCTTCGTCAACATCAATAATTTCCTTTGCTTTGTCTATATACAATATGCCATGCAGATGATCTATTTCATGTTGAAAAACACGCGACAAAAAGCCCGACGCGTTTAGAATTTGTCGCTTACCGTTTTCGTCCAAATATTCAACCGTTACTTTCTCATACCTTGGCACAGAATAGCTGTATTTAAACGGGACCGACAAGCATCCTTCGTCGGATAAGATTTGCTTTTTGGAATGTCTAATTATTTTTGGATTGAATGCATACAAGTCTTTGTGTTTTTGCGGGTCAAAATCTTCGTTTTTTGCATGCGCGATTGTATCGCCCGATATTAAAAAAAGAGCAATTGAATATCCGATTTGCGGCGCGGCGATTGCAACGCCAAATTTTTCTTTGGAAAGCTCCTCTTTCATTTCTTTTTTGATTTTTTCTGTTTCTTTTGACAGGATTTCATCTTTACTTAAAGGTTTTGCTTGCGCGCGCAAAACTTCAGAGTTTTCAGAATTTATAGTAACTATTTTTGCCATGCGTAAAGTGTAAATAAATAAAGAAAAAATGCAAGATTAAATCTAACAGGTTTCGCCTGTTAGATGTTGTGCGGTTGATTTATATT
>WFWK01000057.1 GCA_015491135.1 Patescibacteria group bacterium
CGCCCAACAGGTGGGAGTTGGGCGAGAGGAGAAATAAAATGAAGAAGATGGCGGTTGTTATCGCTCTTGTTTTTGCAGTAACGCTACTTTATGCCCAAAACGGGAAATCGGGTGATAATTACGCTGCAAACCACTTTCAAGAAAATGAGATTGTGCGCGTGTATATCTGTGCCGCACAAAAATACTTTGATCGAGCCGGCGTGTGGTGCAACTTTGTTAAAAAGGAGCCATTCTACAAATGTAGAATGCGTTCAAACCGGGAGTGGCCCAGCTATCCAAATAGTAGTTTCGGGTTCTTTATCAGATGCGTCAAGGATTTTGATCGGTGATGTAGCGTACCCCGCTTGTGCGCAGGCACAAGCGAGGCGATCATTCTTGTATACTCTCTGTTTGTTTAGTGGTCGTTTGCTATACTGTTACTGTTCTTGCTACCGCGTGGTGTCGGAAGGTCACCTATGCGACTCTCCCGGGCACAATCAATACTCCTTGTGCCCTGACCCTTCGGCACCGCGCGGTGGTTGGAAACTTTATTAATTTTATGTGCATAAGCGATTTTGCTTGATTTTTATTTGCAAAAAAGTAAACTGTACAGGCCGGGCTTAAGACAGCGTGCATTGTCTTTTGGCAAGTCAGACGCGCCGAGGTCGATCTAAGTCCGTTTACAAGCCAAAAGTTTTACTTGCTATGGCTAAAACAAGACAACAAAAAGAAGAGATCTTAAACAAACTGGTCTTGGCTTTTGACGAATCCGCTTCAACTACCTTTGTGCATTTTACCGGCATTTCAGTTTCCGAGGAAACCGAAATTCGCCGCGCTGTTAGAGAAAAGGGATTGAGATACTATGTAGCGAAAAAAACCCTAATGCGCAAGGCGTGGGAGAAGGTTGGAGCAAAAGGAGAGGCACCGGAGCTTGAGGGTGAGATTGCCGTGGTATACGGCGACAGAGAAGACCCGACAGCATCGGCCCGTGAGATTTACCAGTTTGTTAAACAACTAAAAGACAAACTCTCAATAGTTGGTGGTATCTACCAAGGAGAGTTTAAAGATGCGGTGGCGATGAATGAGATTGCCACAATTCCGCCTGTTGAGATATTGCGTGGAATGTTTGTTAACGTTATAAACAGTCCAATTCAAGGGCTTGTTGTGGCGTTAAATCAAATTGCGGATAAAAAATCCGAATAATTATATTTATTATAAGCTTAAATAAATTAAAATTATGACAGAAGAGAAAAAAGAAGAACAACAAGAAAACCAAGAGCAACAAGAAGCTCAAACCGACTCTCAAGAGACAAAAGAGGAGAAAAAAGAAGAAGCTCAAGAGGAGGTAAAACAAGAAGCTAAAGAAGAAACTATACAAGAGGCTTCTGAAGAAAAAGACAACGCAGAAGAGGCAGAAGAAGTTGAGGTTCCCGAGGAGTTCAAGACTTTGATTGAACAAATAGAGAACATGACTGTTTTGCAACTTCACGAGCTTGTTAAAGTTTTGGAGAAGAAATTTGGCGTTTCGGCTGCAGCAGTTGCGGTAGCCGGAGCTGGCGGAGCAGACGCCGGAGGTGAGGAGAAAGATGAGTTTGAAGTTGTTCTCTCTGCCGTAGGTGATAAAAAGATTGCCGTCATCAAGGCTGTAAAAGAGATTCTCGGTCTTGGTCTTAAAGAGGCAAAGGAGATGGTAGAGAGCGTACCTGCCACAGTAAAAGCCGGAGTAAAGAAAGAAGAAGCCGAGGAGATAAAAGGCAAGCTGGAAGAAGCCGGAGCTACTGTAGAGTTGAAGTAAAATCTTACTCTGCTTTAGCTTTAAAAAACTTGAAAACCCCTCGCCAATATGGCGAGGGGTTTTCATAAGACCTGGGTTTTGGCTTTTGTTCAAGTCTAAAATTGTTATAGAATAGTCCACATGTCGGATACATTGGCAAAACTTTTCGGCTCTCAAGCTAGGGTGAAAATTTTACGTTTGCTTTTGGCAAATCAAAATTCTTTTTTCACTTTGGATGAAATAGCAAAAAGAACACGAACTCAAAAAGATACTGCTCGTAAGGAAATCAATTTGCTGGTTAAACTTTCTCTTGTGGATAAAACAAAAGAAGGCAGAGTGTTTGTTTACAAAATATCCCCGTCAAAGTATATGCCACCTTTGGCTTCACTGCTTCTTTCAACTTCAGATGAAGAAGTACATGAGATTGTTAAAAAAATAGCATCATCTGCAAAAATTGACCTACTGGTTTTAACGGGTGTGTTTTTGCCTCAAAGGCCTCCCGTGTCGGTTGATATGTTGATTGTGGCAAATTCATACAATGACAGAAAGCTTAAAAACGCCATATCCGCAATTGAAGCCTCTTTGGGAAAGGAGATAAAATATGCTGTCTTTAGTGTAAAAGATTTTCAATATCGTATAGACATACATGACAGACTGGTCAGAGATGTGTTTGATTATCCTCATCAAGTACTTGTGGATAAGAAAGGCTTGCAACTTAAATAACATGCTAAAATATATGTAAGGTCGCTTATAAATTATAAGTTAAAATAGTAGACTATGTTAATGCAAACTTGGGCAGACGTGCTCACACAATCATTTCAAGCCGTTTGGACAAACTTCGTTTTGTTCGTCCCAACGCTATTTTTTGCGATATTGTTTGTTATCATCGGTTGGCTTGTCGGATCGGTAGCCGGCAGACTCACAAAACAAGTAATGGACTCGCTTAAAATAGACAACGCGCTTAAAAGTACAGGGCTTGATGAGGTGGCCGCAAGAGGCGGTTTTAAACTCTCAGCCGGAGGCTTTTTGGGTTGGCTTGTAAAATGGTTTGTTATAGTTGTATTTTTGGTTACAGCTCTTGAAATTTTGGGTCTATCTCAGGTAACGGCATTTTTGTACGGAACTGTGCTTTTGTTCTTGCCCAGAGTTATAGTTGCGGTTTTGATTTTGCTTATCGCCGCTGTTTTGGCAGAGTTTGTACGAGATGTAGTGGTTGGAACGGCGCGCACAGCACAAATCAAAGGAGCCAAGTTCTTGGGCGCTATGGCTAAGTGGTCAATTTGGGTGTTTGCCCTTCTGGCTGCGCTGGTTCAGATAGGTATTGCAACTTCTTTCTTGCAGACTTTGTTTGGCGGAATAGTTGTTGCTCTGTCTTTGGCTTTTGGTTTGGCTTTTGGTTTGGGAGGAAAAGACACCGCTGCGCGTATTCTTGAAAAGCTTGAAAAGGAGATAAACGATAAGTAAAAACCCATTAAAACGACACAACACAAAACCCGCCTTTCAAAGGCGGGTTTTGTGTTGCAGATATCTTTTCATTTTCTCTTTTGTAATGTGTGCTATAATCAAATTATGAATAATGTCACCATCTCAATTTCAACAGAAACAATGATAAAAGCGGTGGTTGTATTTCTGGGAACATATCTACTGTGGCTTTTGAGAGATTTGGTTTTGATTGTTTTAGCCTCAATTGTGATAGGGTCGGCGATATCTCCAATGGCGGGCTATCTTTTAAAATTTAAAGTACCCCGCACACTTTCAATACTTATTGTGTATATTTTGTTTTTTGTTGGGTTTTTCTCGGTTATGTATTTTTTTATACCGCCGGTTTTACAACAAACCTCAAGTCTTTTGGCAACGTTGCCAACAACCCTTGAGGGGATGGGTGTAGAAAACAATTTATCTTTCATTGATACAAAATCCCTTGCCGAGCCGGTAAAAGAACTCAACACACTGTTTGCCAACCTGAAAGAAGATTCAATAAGTTTAATTACAACAGTTTTTGGTGGTCTTATGAGTTTTGTGTTGATTGTGGTTTTATCTTTTTATTTTGCTGTGAATGAGAAGGGCGTTGAGGATTTCTTAAGAATGATAACACCTTTAAGTCGCGAGAAGTTTGTATTGAATCTGTGGAAGCGAGCCCAAAAGAAAATGGGGCTTTGGTTGCAAGGGCAACTTCTGCTGGGGCTTATAGTCGGAGTTTTGGTATTTTTGGGGCTTACCGTTATGGGTGTTCCTTACGCTCTGGCTCTTGCTTTTTTGGCTGGAATAATGGAGCTTATCCCGGTTTTTGGTCCGTTTTTGTCAGCAGCTCCCGCCGTGGCCCTGGCTTTCAGTACAAGTGGATTTACTTTTGCTTTGATTGTGGCTATTTTTTACTTGATTGTTCAGCAGTTTGAGAATAATTTGATTTATCCTTTGGTGGTAACTAAGGTGGTGGGAGTTCCTCCGCTTTTGGTTATTTTGGCTTTGGTTGCAGGTGGAATGCTTGCCGGAGTTATAGGTGTGCTTTTGGCTGTGCCGGTTGCGGCTGTTTTGCAGGAGGTGTTCTCAGAGTTGGATAAGCTAAAGCACAAGGAGGTAAAACAAACAAAATAAGTTATCGGTAATTATAAAGATAGTATGAAAAGCAAGTTTTGGTCATTGTTTAAATTGGCTTTTAGAAAAAACAAAAAGAATAAAGTTTCAAATTCGGTTTATATAACAACCACTCTGCCATATGTAAACGCATCTCCTCATGTGGGGTTTGCGCTAGAGATTACACAAGTAGATGCTCTGGCAAGATTTTACCGCTCTTTAGGGAGGGAGGTGTTTTTCAACACCGGCACAGATGAGCATGGGCAGAAAATTTTTGAAGCTGCCCAAAAGGCGGGCAAAGATCCACAGGAGTATGTAGATTTTTACGCAAACGAGTTTAAAAAACTAAAAGATTTGCTAAACCTCTCGCCTGACACTTTTATCCGCACAACAGATGAAAGTCATAAAAAAGCTGCGCAAGAGCTCTGGAGAAAGGCAATGGAGAAGAGCGATATTTACAAGAAAAAATACAAAGGCCTCTATTGTGTGGGTTGCGAAGCTTTTGTAAGAGAGTCAGATTTAAACGAAAACGGAGAGTGTCCCAATCATCCCGGCAAACCCTTGCGAGAATTTGAGGAAGAAAATTATTTTTTCGCTCTTACAAAATACAAAGACAAGCTTAAAGAATATATAAAAAAGCCAAATTCAATTATTCCCGAAAAACGCAAAAAAGAAGCTTTGCAAATCCTTGAGTCCTTGGAAGATATCAGCATCTCACGTGACAAATCCAGACTCTCGTGGGGTGTGCCCGTGCCGGGAGATGAAAGCCAAGTTATGTATGTTTGGTTTGACGCACTCACTAATTACATTTCAACTCTTGGTTTTCCTAATAAAGAGGGAAACTTTAAAAAATTCTGGCAAGAGGGCTATACAATTCAACTTGCAGGGAAAGATCAAGTGAAATTCCAATCAATCATTTGGCAAGCAATGCTTCTCTCAACCGGAATTAAAAATACAGATACAGTTTTTTATCATGGCTTTATAACAAGCGAAGGACAAAAAATGAGCAAAACTTTGGGGAATGTCATCTCGCCTGTAGAGTTGGTGGATAGATACGGTATTGATGCAACCCGCTATATTCTGCTTCGTCATGTGCATCCGCATGAGGACACTGATCTTACTTGGGAGCGAATGGATGAGTGGTACACCGCAAACTTGGTAAACGGACTCGGTAACCTAGTGGCGCGCACAATGAAAATGGCAGAGACTCATTTAAACTCACCTGTAAAAGTGGAAGGCAAAGAGTGGGGACCAAGCTTTATGAACTCCATGGAAAGTTTTAAATTCAATGAAGCGCTGGATATGATTTGGGCTCTTATTGGCGAACTTGACCAAGCTATTACAGATACGGAACCGTTTAAAGTGGTCAAAACCGATAAAAAAACGGGGCAAAAAATTATCATTGATTTAGTGCATGGGCTCTACGAAATAGCAGGTTATCTAAAACCTTTTATGCCGGAGACTGCACAGGCTATAGAACAGGCTATAAAAGAGAATAAGAAGCCTGAGAACTTGTTTAGTAGATTAAAATAGCAATATGAAAATTTTAAAAACATTTTTTGTATTAGTTATTTTTATCATTGTTGGAACTCTAGGCGTTATCTATGTTTATGTAAAGCTCAATGAAGATA
>WFWK01000058.1 GCA_015491135.1 Patescibacteria group bacterium
AAAAAACAAAAAAAACCGCTTCCAAAAAAACTGCAACCAAAACCAAGCCCCGAAAAACCGTTAAAAAATCCAAACTGACTCCAAAAGAAAAACGCCTAGAAAAAAAAGCTGAGAATTTGATGCAAAAAGGAAACGAGAGAGGGTATGTAACTTACGATGAAATCCTGCAAGAATTCCCGGAAATTGAAAATGATGTTGTCTTTCTTGAGGAGATGTACGAGCGTTTCAATACTGCGGGAATTGATGTGCTGGAGTCAAGCGGAATGCTGGTGCATGAGTCTGAAGACGAAGAATTAAAAAAACGTTTGGCCTCCGATGCTTCTCGCGATTCCGTCCAAATGTATTTGCGTGAGATAGGAAAATATCCCCTTTTGACTGCGCAACAAGAAAGAGAGTTGGCCCAAAGGATAAAAGAAGGAGATGATGAAGCGCGCAACATACTGGCACGCTCAAACTTGCGTCTTGTGGTTTCAATTGCCAAAAAATACATTGGTCGCTCAAGTGATCTGACTTTGCTTGACTTAATCCAAGAGGGAAACTTGGGACTTTTTAAAGCGGTGGATAAATTTGATCATACAAAAGGATATAAATTTTCAACTTATGCAACATGGTGGATAAGACAAGCGATTACTCGCGCTTTGGCTGATCAGTCGCGCACAATTCGCATTCCGGTTCACATGGTTGAAACCATCGCCAAATATAAACAAAAAGTTCGTGAGCTGGCGCAACATTTGGGGCGAGAACCCATGCCCGAGGAGATAGCCTCAGAAATGAATCTTGATGTTGAAAAAATTCATCACATTCAAAAAATAAGTCAGAGCACCGTTTCGCTTGAATCTCCAGTGGGAGACGATGAGGACAAAAGCACTCTGGGGCATTTTATAGCAGATGAGAAAGCAGAGATGCCAGACAAGAAAGCTTCAGACAGAATTCTTTCAGAGCACATAAAAGAGGTGCTTGAATCGTTAACTGAGAAAGAAAGACAAATCTTGATGTTAAGAAACGGTCTAAACGAAGACGGAGTTTGCTACACTCTGGAGGAAGTCGGTAGAATGTTCGGCGTCACCCGCGAGAGGATTCGTCAAATTGAGGCCAAGGCGCTTGAGAAAATTCGCATGCATCCGAAAGCGGAATATCTTGAATTGTATTCTTCATAAAATTCACTTGACTTTAAAATTGTTCGATTTAATCTGTCTTTGGACAGTAGAGAACTGCAACAACTCAAGGAGGTTGAGATGTCATTGCGTACTGTAAACACCCTGTTGGGTGTGATTGCAGTTTTGACTGCTATTTTTGCAATGTTGCCACTAATGTCACACCTTAAAGAGTTGAATTTTGCACAGCAAAAAATAACTGACATTACTTTCCTTGTTGTATTTGCATTGTTTGTGGGAGCGTATTTGCTTGATACAAGAAAAATGCTCTTAAATATTATCGGATATATCCTGTCAATTGGCGGGATATTGAGTGTTTTGTACTTTTTCTTGATCTAACATTAGACCGCCTCAAAAAGAGGCGGTTTTCCACTTGCAAATTCAGAAAATAAATATAGAGTTGCTCTTATGAGTGATTATTTTCAAGAAAGCATAGAATTACATAAAAAATATAAAGGCAAAATTTCAATAGAGCCCAAAGTTCCGCTTAAAAACAAAGAAGACCTTTCAAAAGCTTACAGCCCGGGAGTTGCCGCTGTTTGCCAAGAGATTAAAAAAGGAGAAAACCCTAAAGAATTTACTACTGCAAAAAATACGGTAGCTGTTGTAACAGACGGCTCAGCCGTTTTGGGGCTTGGCAATATAGGTCCTGAGGCCTCACTTCCGGTTATGGAAGGTAAAGCTGCGCTTTTTAAAGCGTTTGCCGGGGTTGACGCTTTCCCTATCGCACTTGACACACAAGATACCGAAGAGATTATAAAAATCGTAAAAGCAATTGCTCCGACTTTCGGCGGAATCAATCTTGAGGATATATCGGCTCCACGCTGTTTTGAGATAGAGAAAAGACTCATACAAGAGTTGGATATTCCGGTTTTTCATGATGACCAACACGGAACGGCGATAGTAGTTCTCGCCGGACTTATAAACGCTCTTAAAATTGTAAAAAAGAAAAAAGAAGATTTAAAAATTGTTATAAACGGCTCTGGCGCTGCAGGAGTTGCGATAGCAAAACTTTTAACTGATGCAGGTTTTCCGAAAAGTTACATCACAGACTCTGGGGGACTTGTCTCTGAATGCAGAGACGACTTAAATGAAGCGCAAAAAGAGTTGTTGGCATGTTGCAGTATATCTTCAATTTGCGGGGGGCTCAACGAGGTTATAGACGGAGCAGATGTGTTCATCGGTGTATCGGTTGGAAATGTACTGACCAAAGAACAAGTAAAACGTATGGCTGACAGTCCGATTGTTTTTGCGCTTGCAAATCCGATCCCTGAAATTGATCCGCAAGATGCAAAAGAAGCCGGAGCTTTCATAGTTGCCACAGGAAGAAGTGACTACCCGAATCAAATCAACAATGTTTTGGTATTTCCCGGAATTTTCAAAGGAGCTCTAAGCTCGGGCGCCAAAAAAATTACAACTGAAATGAAGCTTAAAGCAGCGGAGGCACTTGCTTCTTTGGTTGAAAGTCCGACTCCGGATAATATAATACCGGATCCGTTTAACAGACAAGCTCCTGATGTGGTAGCCTCTGCCGTAGAGAAAGTTGCAAAAACAAAAGAATAAATTGTCATTACTTTTAACATGTGATATTCTCTTGGGCAGTTTGCACCTCAAAAAAGTGGAGGAATAAAAGATGGATAGGGAGATTTTTCTGCACACGCTTCGGAGTATTGCACAAAACAAAACTGAAGACAACAACCCTGAAGTTGTTGTTTTTGAGTGTATGGACGGCAGAGTAGGGCTCTCAAGAGTTTGTGGATTCAAACCAGGAGAGCTGTTCGTTGTTAAAACCCCGGGAGGAGTGATTGAAAATATTTCAGCTATAAAAATAGCAAAAGCTCTTGAGGCAAAATTGTGTGTTTTCTCCTATCACACGAGTTGCGCAGCTCATGATGAGAACGACTCACTTGCGCAAAAAACCGCTCTTGCGCAGACTGACGTGTTCAACAGTCATGCTCCTGAGCATGGGGTGTCTGCCAAAGCGGTTACTGCGGGGTACAATGTGCACACCGGAGAAATGATTTTCGGCTCTGATGCGCTTTTGTCTGCAGAGCAGAGAGAGCTGTTTAGCTCAATCAAAGAAGGATACAAGCGCGAAAAGGAAAAAGGGCTTTTGCCGTTTGCTCCAAAAGAACATACCGAAAGCGCGATATTCTTTGGCGTAACAGTATCGCAATACGCGCCTTATTTTGACGGAAAAGCTTTCGGGATATTTCCACTGCAAGGAAAACGAAGTGAGTTTTTGGCAAAAGCTGCAGCAATTATTGACGATAATTTGAAAGCGGGAAGAGTAACTCCGCCTGTTCTGCTTTTTTCAGAGTACCGGGATTTATTTCCGGAAGAGTTTTACTCCGGAGCAATTCCTCCTTTTGAGATAGTAAATGTCTCAACAACAACTTCAAGTTAAAAAACAACCCTGCGTGCCAAAGGTACGCAGGGTTTTTTGATTAGACTTATTCCCATTTTTAAAACTAACAAATTGTGATATTATTTGGTTATGAGTGAGAAAGTCCAAGCATCAGGTTTTATAATTTTTTTCAGACAAGATGAGTCTTCAGCTCCTTTGTTTTTGGTTGTAAAAGACAGGGCGCACAACAACTGGGGTTTTCCAAAAGGACATGTAGAACAAGGAGAAAGTTTAATTCAAGCAGCTACTCGCGAAACGAAAGAAGAGGTTGGTATTTCCGATTTAAAAATTTACGACGGTTTTGAAGAGAAGATTACTTACAAACTCTCAGACGGCAGAGAAAAAGAAGTGACTTACTTTTTAGCGGAAGCCAAAAATAAAGACGTTACACTAAACGATGAACTGACAGATTACGCTTGGCTTTTGACATATGAGGCAATAGGAAGAGTTACTTTTGTTGATACGGCTCTTTTGGTTGATAAAGCCAGAAACTTTTTATTTGACTTACAAGAACAAAAAAGAGAAAAAATTAACAAATAATGGTAAAAATATGAGCGAAGGAAATTTTTGCACAATATTTAATTGTATGGACGGAAGAGTACAAGAAAAAGCTTTTCTGTGGGCGAAAGACAATTTCAATATTGACTTTGCCGACACGTTAACACTTCCCGGTATGGACAAACAGCTGGCAGAAAACACTCCCGAGAGCGACTATGTTACAGAGACCATGGCTAAAATTTCAACTGAAGGACATGGGTCTAGAATTGCGATAGTGGTTGGGCATACATCTTGCGCAGGAAATCCGGTGACAGACACAGAACATGAAAAGGATATTCAAAAAGCGACCGACAGAATCGCCTCTTTAAATATTTTTGATGTTGTTGTCGGGGTTTTTATAAGTGGAGATGAAGATCCCAAAAACTGGGAAGTAAGGGAGGTTTGTCGCAAATAACTTGCCTTTTGCTTATCTGGTTTATGACAAAAATAAAAGTCACTCCGGAGTTTACCAAAGCGTATAAAATGCTAAACGCCAATCAAAGGCGCGCAGTTGATACCATTGAAGGCCCTGTAATGGTTGTTGCCGGCCCGGGAACCGGAAAAACACAAATTCTCACTTTGCGAATTGCTAACATTTTAAAACAAACAGATACTCCGGCCGATGCTATTTTAGCTTTAACATTTACGGAAGCTGCGGCAAGCAACATGAAAAATAGGCTTGTCAAATTAATAGGAAAAGAGGGTTATAAAGTTAAAATAAGTACTTTTCATGGATTTGCAAATTCAATAATTCAAAAATATCCGGAACATTTTGAAAGACTTATAACATCATCTCCGATGACGGATATGGAGAAACTTCTTCTTTTGGTGAAAATTTTAGACGAAGGTAAATACAAAGAATTAAAACCTTTCTATGACAATCACGCTTATCTGAAAGATATAATGGGGGCTATCTCGTCTTTAAAAAGAGATACTATCTCTCCTTCAGAATTAAAAAAAGCGATATTAACAGAAGAGAAAAAATTTAACGCCATTTCAGATTTGATTGATGAAAAAACCGGGAAAATAAAATCAAAATATGCTCCTTTGCACAAAAAGATAGAAAAAACAAAAGAGTTGGCTGATATCTATCAAAAATATGAGCAAGCCCTTGTTACAGAAAAACTTTATGACTTTGAAGATATGATTTTACAGTTAATTGAAGCTTTTGAAAAAGATGAGAATTTCAAAATGCAAATCCAGGAGCAGTTTTTATATGTCTTGGCCGATGAACATCAAGATGCAAATGATGCCCAAAACAGATTGCTTGAATTACTGACAGATTTTCACGACTCGCCAAATTTATTCATAGTAGGAGATGCAAAACAAGCAATTTATCGCTTCCAAGGCGCCTCTATTGAAAATTTTGTTTATTTTCAGAAAAAATTTAACAATGTAACAACTATAGAATTGGAGCATTCATACAGAAGCGGTCAAGAAATTCTTGACGCATCTTACAGCTTAATTGAAAATTCACACTTTACTGAGGCCCTGGGAGCAAAATTGACTTCACAGACAAATTTCAAAAGCTCTGTCAGTTTTCTGGAGTTTGAGACCGACGAGCAAGAAGCTCTGTATATTGCAAAAAAAGTAAAAGCTTTAATTGAAGAAGGGGTTGATAAATCGGAAATCGCTATTTTATGCAGAACAAATGCCGATACGGAAATTTTTGCAAAAGCTCTGCTTAAAGAAGGCGTGCCGTTTAATATAGACTCAAATGCAAATGCGCTGGATGATAAAGACATCAAAAAATTGCTTACTTTGCTTGAAGCTGTTGCAAACTTCGGTGAAGATGAAAAATTGGCAAAGGCTCTGCATTTGGAATTTGTAAATTTGGATGAGCTTGATATATACAAGGTTATAAAAGCATACAGAAAAAGTGAAAAATCTTTGCACGAAATTTTGCTTGATGAAAAGTTTTTGAAAAATTTGAATCTGACAGATTACAAAGCGCTTTCTGTTTTTGCTAAGCGTTTGAGGAGATTTTCCAAACTGGCTCGTCAAGAACCTGTTCCGGAGTTTTTTGATGAATTGATAAACGAATTTGGTTTTTTAACTTTTGTATTAAATAAAGCAGACAGCGCCAATTTATTAGAGAAACTGAGAGCTTTGATACAAGATGCGCAAATTATGAGCTCTCATCACGAAAATTACACTCTTGATAAGTTTCTTGAACACCTCTTACTTGTCAAAAAACATAAACTCTCAATTGGAAAGGGGGTTAAAACCAAAAAAGATGCCGTTGTTATTTTGACTGCGCACAGATCCAAAGGGCTTGAATTTGAATATGTATTTATAGTTCGCGCATATGATGGTAAATGGGGAAACAGAACAAAAAAAGAAACGTTTATTTTACCGACAAAAAACATATCCGCTCTTTCCGATAATGATGATGAACGAAGATTATTTTTTGTGGCTCTTACCAGAGCAAAGCTAGAGGCAGTTATAACTTTTGCTCGTTATTCTGAAAATTCAACAGAGAGATTGCCAACTTTGTTTGTAGAAGAGATTGACGAAAAACTGATTAAAAAAACCGAGCCCGAAAATGAGTATATGCCTTCAGATGAAGATTTACTAAAGCCAAAGATATCTTCCAACAAATCAATTGTTGATTTGGATTATTTGAGAAATTTGTTTTTGGAGCAAGGTCTTTCGGTTACCGCATTAAACAATTTTCTGCAATGCCCTTGGAATTTTTTCTACAGCAACCTTATACGTATTCCCAAAATGCAAACCAAACATATGATTTTGGGTAATGCTTTGCATTTTGTGCTGTATTTTATGCACGAGCAGGCAAACAAGGGCGTGATAATCAGCCAAGACGTGCTTGAAGAGAAACTAAAAAACTACATAAACGCAAGACCTCTCTCACCGGAGATTAAAAACGAAATTTACCAAAAAGCGCAAGAGTATCTAAACAGTTGGCTTAAAGAATACAAGCATACTCTTGGACAGCTCAAAACATTAAACGAATACGAAATAGAAACGCACTTGAAGATGCCGGAAGATTTTCCGATAAACAGTATCAAACTCACCGGTAAATTGGATAAACTGGAATTTATAAATGAAAACGAAGTGGTGGTTGTTGACTACAAAACCGGACAACCGGCAGGAATACGCGCAATCACTCAAGGAAAAGATAAGAAAAAACGCGGTTATTTTAGACAGTTGGTTTTCTACAAGCTTCTGCTTGAGTTGGACGGTAAATTTAAAATGAAAAAAGGAGTTATTGATTTTCTTCAACCTAAAAAAACGGGCAAGATGGAGAAAGTGCTAATTGAAATAAGCGACTCAGACGTGTCAAAACTTAAAGAAGAAATAGCTTTGACGGTAAAAAGTATCTACAATCTGGATTTTTGGGATACACGTTGCGCAGATTATCAAAAAAACAGGTGTGAATACTGCGCCTTGCGCGATTTAATGAAATAACACCAACTTTTGGTAATATCCATATTAAAAGCCCCCGCAGATTTGCGGGGGTCAAATTTATCTAAATAAACCTGAAATAAATTTTATCGGCGCCAAAAAACCGTCTTTGAATCCTTCAGTAAAGGCATCCCGGCGCTGTTTTTGTAGCTGTTTTTGGTGAGTAGCTCTTTGATGCTCTTCAGGAGACTTGCTTGGGTCTTGGAAATGCTTTTCAAAATATTTTAAAGCTTTGCGGATGTATTTGCCGATATTAGGGGTATTGTTCATTTTTCAACCTCCTTGATGTTTGCCTGGTAACAATATAAACACGAATCTGTAAAAAACAATAACCCCTCGTTTTGGAGGGGTTATTGCATCGCTTGCTTTTTAATTTTAATTTTGTCCCGTAAGCAACTGTTGTATAACTTGGTCAAACTGCTCAAACGGAACATATCCCGGAATGGTCATTTGCTCTTTTTTACCCTTTACCAAAATGACATTGTAAGGGGTGCCAACGCGCCCCCCGGTTGCCTCAACAGCTTGTTTTGTGTGTTTTTCTATAACGTCTTTGCCGTAGTCTGACGCCAAACAATCATTAAACTCTTTTTCATCAACTCCGGCATACTTTGCAAACTCTGGCAATTTCTTCATATCAAGACCGTTATTTGACGGAGTCTCTTCGTAAATTTTGTTCAAGAACTTCCAAAAAGCGACCTCTCCACCGAGTTTAGCCACACACTCGGTAGCTTGAGCTTGTTTTGGAGCGTTTGAGTGAAGTTGTGGCAAAGGTAGGTGGCGATATACCCATGCAACTTTTCCGTCTTTTCCGTACTTGTCAATGGTTTTTTGCAAAGTCTCATGCATTCTTTTGCAAAACGGACATTCGGTGTCTGAGTATTCAATGACCACTATTTCAGCATCCGGATTGCCTAATATGTGATCATCTTTTTGAACTCCGGGTACAGGCTTAGCTTGAGCCTCCCTTTGGTTTGGAGCGCCGGTGTTGTCGGTGTTTTTGTTAAGAGCCAAGAAAACAGCTCCGGCTATTAAGACTCCGGCAACAACAATGGCAACCGGAATAGCTAATGAACCTCGTTTATTCATAATTTTCTTTTAACTTTTAATTTATAATAGTCGTATTGTAACAAGTTTAAAACCAACCACAAGCGCGCGGAAAAAATAAATAATAAATGATAATCGAAATAATAAAAAAGTATGCTTGGATTTTATAAAGATACTGCAGAGATGTTAAATTCCTTGACTTTAAATAAATAAAGCTTTATACAAATAAAATGACCAAAAAAGTTTATCTGATAAGGCATGCCGAGAGTGTCGCAAACAAAACGGCAAAAAGAGCGGGAGGAGAATCTCCTTTAACCGAAGAGGGGATCAAACAAGCTCAGATGCTCGCAAAACGCCTTATCTCATTTGGAATAGAAACCATATACTCATCACCAATGAAAAGGGCGATGCAGACGGCAAAAATAATTTCTTCTAAAATAGGAGTCTCTGTTTTTGAATTGCCGGAAGCTGCGGAGAGAAGATATCCTTCAGTGCTTTTAGGTCTTGATCAAAACTCCGATGAGGCCAAAGAGTATTACAGCGCGTATAAACGCGCATTTATGCAAGGAGATACCTTCTCCGACGGTGAGACATTTCAAGAGTTTAAAAACAGAGTTATAAAAACCGCGGAAATTTTAGCCAACTCCGCCGAGGAGAATCTGGCTCTTGTGACGCATGAATTTTTTAAAAAAGCGTTTATAGCATATGTCCTTAAAGGTGAAAATTTTACGGCCGAAGATGTTTTAAACTTATATGATAACTCCAGAATTTTTAATACCGGAATCACTCACTTGCAATACGTGGATGGCAAGTGGAAGCTTTTGTATGTAAATGACACGACGCACTTAAGCCAATACAAAATATCCGCAAAATATAAACCGAAAGTTGTAACCATTGGCGGGGGAACGGGGCAGTTTACGCTTCTTTCCGGCCTTAAACATTTTCCACTTGATATAACAGCTATAGTTTCAATGGCCGACGATGGGGGAACCACCGGGGTACTGCGAGATGAACTTGGAGCTCTTCCACCGACAGATGTGCGAAAATGTTTGGTTGCCCTCTCTTCCACAACTCCAACCTTGCGAGAACTTTTCACTTACCGCTTTCCCAACAAAAATCTGGAAGGGCACACCATAGGTAACTTGCTTTTAACGGCGCTTGAGAAAATAACAGGTGATTTTTCAAAGGCAATAGAAGAAGCTTCTGCAATTTTCAACATAAAAGGCAAGGTGCTACCTGTCACAAAAGAGGATATGAGACTTAAAGTTGAACTTAACAACGGAGAAATACTTTCAGGTGAAAAAATGCTTGATGAAAATCCGCGCATATTTGAATTCGGAGTTAAAAAAATAAGCTTGGCAAATCAGGTTAAAATAAACCCACATGCAAAAGAAGCTATAGAAGAAGCTGATGTTATAGTTATAGGCCCGGGTGATCTGTACGGAAGTGTACTGCCCAATTTCTTGGTAGACGGCATCAAAGAAGCTTTGCAAAAAACAAAAGCGACAATTATTTTCGTTTCCAATCTTACAAACAAAAGGGGGCAGACAAGCGGATTTTCAGCTTGCGATTATGTAGATGTTTTGCACAAATATCTGCAAACAGAAGTGGTTGACATTCTGTTGTGCAACTCTCAAGAAGCAGATGAGAATTTGAAAAAAAGATACAGAGAACAAGAGGGGGAAGGAATGTTTGTCAGGTGCTCAACAGATTGCCACAATATCAAAGTTGTAAAAGCCAATTTACTTTCAGAGAGCGTGCCGGAGGCCCAAAAGGGCGATACCCTTGCGCACACAAGATCATTTATAAGACATGACCCGTTAAAGCTTGCAAAAGAAATTCTTGCCTTGATTGAGAAATCCACAAAAAAATAGTATTATTTGCGCAAATGCCGGGTCGTCTAATGGTAGGACGCTTGGTTCTGGCCCAAGTAATCGGGGTTCGAGTCCCTGCCCGGCAGCTAGATTAATTTGTAGCCTTAACTTAAACTTAAGGTGCGCTTTGCTCACCCATTTTCCGGTTTTAATATTTAATTCTTTTATTACTAGCGCTCGGGTAAGCCCGGCATAAAATGAAAAGTTCCAATATAAATCTATGAATATTTGATTTTTGTGTATAACGTTTTAAAATAAGTATGGCTTTGACAGTTGTGTCACGGCCGTTGTTGCAACCTAAACCCAAAAGGAGAATGCACAATGCCTAGCCTGGAGCAAACCATCCGGATCAGCCTGTCGGACTTTCACATCAAGCGTATACGTCGAATTGATGAGGAGGACTTTTCTCCTATCAAGAAAAAGTATATGAAAGACTGCATGCTTGCGGGCAACCCCGTCACTGAAGAATATGTGGATCGTGGCATTCTGGCCTTGAAACAGTACTACGCTGTTGCCTTGCTCGATCCAAATAATTCGCATGCGGTCTCCGACACTGTAGATCCGCTATGGCACACGCACATGCTCTTTTCACAACAATATACAGACTTTTGCAATGACGTGGTCGGAGTTTATATGCACCATATTCCGCTTGATCATGATTATGAGCTTGGAGTTGAAAATGTTGCCAAGCTTTATGATTACACGCGTGAAGTCCTTGATCTGTTCTTTGAACAAATAGACGAGCATTTTTGGCCACGAACTATGCCGAGAGAGCGTCTGATATGCTTACATAAAGGCAATCAAGATGTATATGCCGATGAAATTTATCGGCATGCTATTCTCCCGGCTGACGAGCGTGGTATTAACTACGCTTTTTGCTAATCATTGTGACTGAGATATGAACAAACGAGCCTCTACAGAGGCTCGTTTTTATGTATAATAAACTCATGTTTTCCGGCAAAATATATAAAATCAAAAAAGGAAAAGAAACACAGTGGCGTCTGTGGTGTAAAAAAATAAACGAAATATATCGCCTAGAAGCTATTAAAACCCTGCAACAAGAGAAAAATGTCTTGGAAGCATTTTACATTTTTTCCATAAATGATGAGTATTATACTCTGGGTGTTGGTATGGGAAAGTGTTTAACTCCGGATACAAACAATGAACTAAACAGAAAACACAAGCAACAAAAACTGGAATGTCTGGGAGAAGAAGTTCAGCTTGAAGAATTATATAAAATTGATCTCACTTCGGAAGAAAACTCATTTTAAAACAGACTGAGCAAATATCTAACAACAAAATATTTATGCAACTTAAATGTTATTACATTGATCTGTTAGACAACCTTTAACTTTTATAATAAACTCACTAGGTATGAGTGACACTCAAAAACAAACAGAGTATTCTTTCGTAAGATTGATAGCTTTATCTTCTTTTCTTTTATTGCTTATTGTTTTATCGGTTAATTTGTTTACAGCACAAGGCAGACAAGTCTCGGCGGTAGCCGCCATATTGCCACCGTCTCCGTTTGACAATTTGCAACTGAAAGCCAAGTCAGCGGTGGTATATGATGTAAACTCCGGTAAAATTTTATTTGCAAAAAACCCAAATGTACAACTGCCTTTAGCATCAATTACAAAACTGATGACAGCAACCGTAGCAAATTCACTG
>WFWK01000059.1 GCA_015491135.1 Patescibacteria group bacterium
CCTCCTGTTAAGGTTCATCCTATCTTTTAATTTAAGTAAAAAACTCCAATAGTCAATTGAAAATCAAAAAAGTTATGCTAAAGTGTCGTCATGTTTGATATAGCATTTGCAGCTGAAAACGCTCACGAGGGGATCCATGTCCCTTCTTTAGCGGCGGAAAAACTGTTTTATATTTTCGGTATCCCTGTGACAAATACCATGATTATGAGCTTAACAATAGCTTTCCTGCTTTTGTCTATAGCTTTTTTTGTAGGGCGAAACCCGAAAATAATACCCGGCAGAGTTCAGCTATTTTTTGAAACAATTTTTCAGTTTGTTCTTGATTTTATGGCTGAAATTCTGGAGAGTAAAAAAGCTGCAAGGCAGTATTTTCCGCTTGTTATGACAATTTTTTTGTTTGTGTTTTTGGCAAATGCACTTGAGTTTTTTCCGGGTGTAGGCTCGTTGGGTTTTTGGAAATATGAAGGTGAACACACCATTTTTGCTCCACTTTTACGTTCAATGAATACAGATTTAAATATGACGCTCACTCTTGCCATAATCTCATTTTTAGTAATAGAAATTTCCGGAGTTTTGGCAATCGGTTTTTGGAAATACGCTGGGAAGTTTATAAATTTCAAGTCGCCCCTTTCTTTTGTTGTTGGCTTGATAGAGCTTATGAGTGAGATTATTCGCTTGATTTCCTTTTCTTTTCGTTTGTTTGGAAACATTTTTGCGGGGGAAGTTTTGGTTTCTGTTGTTTCGTTTTTTGTCCCTCTTATCTTGCCGGTTCCGGTTATGGCATTTGAAATTTTTATAGGTTTTGTTCAGGCGGTTATTTTTGCGCTTTTGACTTTGTTGTTTATAAAATTGGCGATACAAGAGCCACACTAAAAGTGCCAACTATTTTGCAATTGCATTGACAATTTTAAACTTGCTTAAAATTGGTTATTCCGTATAATGCGAGGGTATTATAAGTTAACAAGTAACAAAAAGACTATGGAAACAGAAGCAGCACAACTTATAGCAATGGCGCTAGCTGCCGGATTGGGTGTTATAGGACCCGGTATAGGTATCGGACTTATAGGTAAGGGCGCTATGGAGTCAATCGGTAGAAACCCCGAGGCTTCAGGTAAAATTGTTGCAAACATGATTATCGCAATCGCTTTTGCCGAGGCTTTGGGTATTTTGGCTCTTGTTGTAGCATTCATTATTAAGACAATGTAATATGTCGGAAATTCTTTCAGCATTTGGAGTTCAGTGGGAAATTCTTTTGTTTCAAGCTGCAAACTTCGGGCTTTTGTTGCTTGGTTTGTGGTATTTTCTCTACAGGCCCATCATCAAAATAATTGATGAAAGACAAAAGCTGATAGAGCAAGGTGTTAAAGATGCGCAGAAAGCCGCAGAAGAAAAGCATGAAATAGAAGAAAAAAAAGAGGAAATTCTTTCTAGCGCTCGCCGAGAAGGACAGGAGATAGTATCTCAAGCCAAAGAACATGCAAAAGAGCACGAAGCTGAAATTTTAAAAGATGCGCAACATAAGGCCGAGGGCATAATTCAAGATGCGCAAAAAGTAGCTGAGGCTCAAAAGAGAGAAATACTGGCGCAATCAAAAGAAGAGATTGCAAAAGTGGCCATTTTGGCAGCCGAGAGAATTTTAAGAAATAAAGCTTAATTATGAAAGCCAGGGTTTGGGCAAAAGCGTTTATTCAAGTGATTGAGGCCGGAAAATCCCCCAAAGAGGCGCTTGAAAACATGAAAAACGCCCTAAAAAGACAGGGAAAACTTAAAATACTTCCTAAAATCTTGTTGGAAATTAAAAAACAGCTCCAAAAACAAGAAAGGAGGTTGCCTAAACTCACTGTGGCAAATGAAAAAGCGTTGGACGAAGCAAAAGCGTTAATTGAAAATCCTGAAAATGTGAAAGTTATAACCGATGATACTTTAATTGGCGGTTATATTTTTGAAAAAAACGGACACATGATTGATAAAAGTTTTAAAAGAGCGCTACTTGACCTGTACAGACGCATTGTTAAAAGCGGTTAGAAGTTAATAAAGTAATATGGAGAGCAACATAATAGAGAAGATTAAAAAAGAAATTGAAAACTTTGATACAGTCTCCTTTGAGGCAGACTCCGGAGAGGTTGTCTCTGTTGGAGATGGTGTGGCTGAAATAGAAGGGCTTGTAAACGCCAAAATGAGCGAGATGGTCCTTTTTGAAACATCTGATAAAAAACCTCTTAAAGAGGCCATGCAACAGCAAGATGCTCTCTATGGACTTGTGCTAAACCTTGAAGAAGATTCTGTAAAGGTTGTTATTTTAGGTGATTCTTCAAGAGTTTTTGAAGGAATGCGTGCAGTCTCTACAGGTAAAGTGCTCTCAGTCGGTGTCTCAGATGAGATAATAGGCAGGGTTGTCTCAACCATGGCAGAGCCACTTGACGGAAAAGGTGAGATAAAAGTTGACAAATACATGCCTCTGGAACGTGACGCCTATGGTGTGATAGATAGAAAATCTGTTGACACTCCTTTGCATACCGGAATAAAAGCAATTGATTCCATGATTCCAATTGGTCGCGGGCAACGTGAGCTTATAATTGGAGACAGATTTACCGGTAAAACAACAGTGGCGATAGATACCATAATCAACCAAAAATATGAACCGGAAAGCGAGCGCCCGATTTGTATTTATGTTGCCGTTGGCCAAAAAGAAGCAAAAACGGCGCGTATTGTGGCGGAGTTGCAAGAAGCCGGAGCAATGGAGTATACAATTGTTGTTGATGCGCCGGCATCATCTCCGGCTGCGATGCAGTTTTTGGCCCCTTACTCTGGGGTTGCAATAGCTGAATACTTCCTAGAGAAAGGAAAAGATGTTTTGATAATTTATGATGACCTTTCAAAACAGGCTGTTGCCTACAGGCAAGTTTCTCTGTTGCTGAGAAGACCTCCTGGACGTGAGGCATATCCGGGAGATATCTTTTATTTGCACTCACGCTTGCTTGAAAGGGCTGTAAAACTTTCAGATAAGC
>WFWK01000060.1 GCA_015491135.1 Patescibacteria group bacterium
CTGCGTAACGCCGTGGAGAGGTTCTTCAATAAGGTCAAACACTTCCGGCGCATTGCAACGCGCTATGACAAGCTCGCAAGAAACTATCTGGCCGCCATCATGCTCGCTGCTATCAGGCTATGGATCAGAGAATTATGAGTCCACGACCTAGCATCATTTAGTGAAGTACACATATCACAAACGCGCACTTCTAATGTTCCATGTTTGGAGAAACGCAAATCCCACCAAATCTTGGATTTGTCTGGGACAACTCTTAACCTTTTCAACAATTCTACATACTGGTTGTAAGCATTCCAATTCTCGAAACGAGGCGGAATACCACTACGCGGAAGATTTTGCATTACGACGGTACGAAAACTATCCATTTGCATATCCTCACCTCTCCAAAAAGGTGAAGAAGTGGACAAGGCTAACAGATGCGGTAGAAAATATGAAAGCTGATTGAACACATCAACGCGCCATTCTTCATTTTGCACTTCAACATGTATATGCATGCCACACACAAGTAGTCGCCACCCCACTCCCCCTAGAATCTTACTCAAGTAACTTGCACGTTCTTGTGGAGCCGCATCTACATTTTCCCATTTAGCAAACGGATGCGTGGAAGCCGCAACAAGATGTAAACCATTTTTTTCTGCTATCTGCGCCGCAGTACTACGTAAGGTCCTTAACTCCTGCACCACATCCGAAACCTTCTCGTGCGCGCGCGTCCTCAACTCGATCTGACATTTTCTAAATTCACGTCCAATTCTTTCACCCAACTCATCCTTCGCTTCTCGCTGAAAATCGTTAGGAAGGTCATTCACAACATCTAGTGTATTCTTATCTACAACAAAAAATTCCTCCTCCACCCCGACAGTAAATTTTTCCTTCATTTGCACCCTCCTTTTAAAAAACTCTTTTCCTATTCATCAATCCTTTCCTGCCTTTTAATACTAACTTCCTGTTTTTGTAATACTAATTTTACATAACACCAGCGAAAAATGACCATCATAACATAATAGTGCCAATAAACACCTGTAAAGGCTAAAATAAGCGGAGCAATAAATATTAACGCCCATCTGTACCAACCATCTACAGAAAACACAAAAAACAACGGCAGTAATATAAAAATATGCCTATTCAATACAGCAATTAAATGATGCCCCACAACCCATTTAAATATTCTATCATCTCCTTCCAAAAAAACAAAACCCGTAGCCATTCGCTCCAGTTCTTCATGGTTCACCCCAATCCTATCCATAAAACGCAGCTCCCGCGACATAACAGGCCACAATCTATAAGAGAAATAATTATAAGCATCAAAAACCCCGAAAAATAACTTTACAAAAATAACTCTTATAAATTTCTTTTTGCATAATTTCAATGCAATATAATTAACAAAAACAGATATAGAATCTACCACAACCCCAAAAACAAAAATAAAAGGAACAATAAAAAAATAGTTATCAATATTTTCTTCTTTGCCCAAAATCGGAAAAGCGCTTATATTACTATTATTGAAAATAAAAGCAACAAATGTACCAGAAAGAAAAATAACAAATATTCGATAAATGCTATTGGTAGCAGCATAAGACGACATCAAATTGGATGGCACCTTCATCGTGCACTTGCCTCCTTTCGATCAGGCTTCTTTCACATATGCGCAGTTTTTTTCCGCAAACTGCCGAAACAAATCGGCAATACACCCTGGCACCTCGTAATAGCGCGGATAGACGGGATCGCGGCAATCCCAGAGCAGGGGAAAATGCCACGACTCACACGCATCAAGCAAGTTCCTTATACCCACTTCGCCGAAGCGGATATAATATCCATGCAAGACCACCAGCACGTAAGAGGCGAGAATCCACGCCTCCTCATGCTCCACCCCGTTGGCGGAACGATACACATGCACCTCTCTGTCCAGCCTGCCGGGGCAGAGCAGATCGAGGTGCGCTGCATCCACCACCTCCCGCTGATAACCGATCTCCCGCCGGTCGAATGCCGCGATATCCTCATGCAGAATGATTTCCCCGAGAACCTCGCTCCCCTCCCGTTCACTGATACTTAGTGCCCGGATATACA
>WFWK01000061.1 GCA_015491135.1 Patescibacteria group bacterium
GTTTTTGGCTCTGGCAAATGCAAACAGAATAGACAAAACAATAGTGTTTGCAGAAAGAGGGGTGATAATGGACAGATTCAAGAGAAGACTTGCCTGGAATGCGCCACAATACTCAACCGTCTCCACAACTACTTTTGATACTTACGCCAAAAGAGTTTACATAGACGGTGAAGCTTTCTCGCATATTTTAGGTTATGTATCTTACCCGGCAAAAGATAAAAACGGAAATTGGTGGCGCAAAAACTATGAAGGAAAATCAGGAATTGAGAAAAGTTTTAACGAAATCCTCTCAGGAGTAAATGGGGTAAGGCTCATAGAAGTTGACGCTTTGGGAAAACAAAAACAATCAAATACCATAAAACCGCCGACTTCGGGTTCCAATTTGATTTTAAGCATAGATGCTGATTTACAAAAGGGGTTGTTTGATGCGATTAAAAAAAGCACCCTAACGAGAGGGTACAGAGGAGGAGCCGGAGCCATAATTGATGTGCAAACCGGGGAGATTTTGGCAATGGTCTCCTTTCCTTCTTATAGCCCCTCTGTTATGAGCGAGGCACAGGATACCGAACTTATAAAAAAGTATCTTACTTCCAAAAATGCCCCGCTTTTAAACCGGGTTGTATCTGCGGTTTATGCTCCGGGATCAATTGTAAAACCGTATGTTGCTTTGGCGGCTTTGGCCGAGGAAATTATTTCTCCTTATAAGAATATTTTATCAACCGGAGCTTTAATAGTTCCCAACCCGTATAATCCTGACAAACCGTCACGGTTTTTGGATTGGAAAGCACACGGCTATGTAGATATGAGAAAAGCCATAGCAGTTTCATCAAACGTATATTTCTACGCGGTAGGTGGAGGGCTCACAAAAGCCATGGGTTTGGGAGTGCAAGAAGGATTGGGGATAGAAAAACTGGCAAAATATGCAAGAGTATTCGGTTTTGGGGAAAAAACTGGAATAGCTTTGCCAGGTGAGCTCTCGGGAAATGTCCCCACGCCGGAGTGGAAACAAAAAGTCTTTAAAAGTAAATGGCTTTTGGGTAATACCTACCACAGCGCGATAGGGCAGTATGGCTGGCTTGTAACTCCCATTCAAGCTCTAAGGTATGTTGCGGCAATTGCAAATGACGGAAAGCTTTTTACGCCTCCAACTTTAGTAAAAAATAAAAAAGCCAAATTCCGACGCATAAAAATATCAAAAGATAAATTTAAAGTAGTAAAAGAAGGAATGCGAATGGCGGTTGAAGAAGGAACTTTGAAAATTTTAAATTACGATGATATGAAAATAGCGGCAAAAACCGGCACGGCGCAAGTTGGAGCAAAAAATGAATTTAAAAACTCTTGGGTTATTGGTTTTTGGCCGTTTGACAAACACTCCAGCAGTCTTTCGCCCAAATTTGCTTTTGTAATAGTACTGGAGAGAGCACCTTCATCTGTAAGCTACGGGGCAATAGACGCTTCAAGAAGATTTTTCAACTGGCTCAGAGAAAACAAACCCTCTTATGCAAAAGGGGAGTATCCGGACGAAACTAGAAAATAGTTTTTTTGTTTTTTATAGCTTCTTTTATTGTTGCAGGGTCGGCATATTCAAGCTCAACACCACGTGAGAGCCCTCTGCCCAAAACCGAAATTTTATCTTTGTATTCCGGAAGGGTTTTTATAATTTCATGTTTTATATATTCGGTAGTGTAGTCGCCATCTACAGTTGCCGGCATTGCAAGTATAATTTCTGTAAATTCAGTTTTCTTAAGGATTGCGATAAGCTCTTGCATTCTAAAGGTTCCAGCTTTTCCCACAGAAGGTGCCAGACCGCCAATTACAAAATATTTTCCAGTGTAGGAGCCAGATTTTTCTATGTTTTTCAAATCGGTATTGTTTAGAACAACCATTAGGGCGTTGTCTCTTTGATTGTTTGCGCAAATAGAGCAGATGCCAGAGTTGTTTTTGTGATTTTTTTGGTAAAAACGAAAACAAGCTGGACAAAGTTCAACTTCTTGCTGAACTTGTTCTATCAAATTGGCAAATTCTTTTTTCCAAGCTTTTGAGCGTGAAAGTATAAAATAGATAAATCTCTCAGCCTGTCTGGGGCCGACTGACGGAAATTGCATAAGCATTTCTTTTAATTTTTCGGCTGAATTCATACTAATAAAGTTATTTTACCAATCGGATGCTTGCTCAGTCTCCGGAGCAAAATCGGAAAAGTCATGTTTTTCAAGTGGAAGAAAGCTTGCTTTTTCGCTATCAAAGTAAAGTTCAATTTTGCCAACAGGTCCGTTTCTGTGCTTTTCTATTAAAATATCAGCTATGTTTTTTCGTTCACTGTCGGGGTTTAATTTGTCTTCTCTGTGAATAAATATTACCACATCGGCATCCTGCTCAATTGAACCACTGTCGCGCAAATCGGAAAGGCGCGGTCTATCGCGTCTTTGTTCCACCGCTCTGGAGAGCTGAGACAGAGCTATAACAGGCACATCAAGTTCTCTGGCCATACCTTTTAGGGAACGAGAAATTTCCGTAATTTGTTGCACGGTTGAATCGGAAGCCCTGGTTGCCGAAGGTGTTATAAGTTGAAGGTAATCTATAACCACAAGACCTAGCCCTCTTTCGGCTTTCAGTCTTCTTGCAATCGCTCGCATTTGAAGCACCGTTCTGTCAACTTTGTCATCTATAAAAATCGGCGCTTCAGATAAACGCGCCATTGCATCGCGCAACCTTTCATATTCGTCATCACTGTTTAGTTTACCTGTTCTAAGTTTCCATGAATCAACTCGCGCTTCCGCAGCGAGCATTCTGTCAACCAACTGTTGACTGCTCATCTCCAAAGAAAAAATTCCGACAGGTGTATTGTATTTTATTGCGGTTTGTCTCGCAACATCAAGAGCAAATGATGTTTTACCCATTGATGGGCGTGCTGCGAGAATTATAAGGTCTGATTTTTGAAATCCCGCCAGCATGTTATCCAAATCTTTAAATCCCGACGGTACTCCTCTTAAGGAATCTTTTGATTCCTGTAGAGCCTCAAGCCTTTGCCATGCTTGGGCCAGCTCGTCTTTCATGGAGCTGAATTTTTGCAGAGTACTTGTGTTGGCTATGGTGTAAACCATAGACTGGGCTTCGTCTATAAGCTGTTCAACATCTCTATCTTCGGCGTAGCCAAGTTCGCTTATTTTGTCAGCTGCATCTATCAACTGTCTCAGCACATGCTTTCCTTTGATTATATTTGCATAGTTTATCGCATTTGACAGAGAAGGAGACAGGGCGGTAAGTTCCGTCAAATAAGCTTTCCCTCCTACATTATCCAGTTTTTTAAGCTCTTTTAGTTTTGCCGAAAGGGTTATAAGGTCAATCGGCTCTCCTTTGGCGAATAAAGAGAGCATCGCTTCAAAAATCATTTTGTGTTTGGTTGCATAGAAAGCATCCGGTGTCACAACATCAACAACATCATACATTAAAGACGGTTTTAACATAACCGCAGCGAGCAAAGCTTTCTCTGCATCCAAATCTTGTGGTGGAACTTTGCTTATAGGATTTGACATCAAATTTATTGTACAGCACATTTGCAAATAAAAATATTGACAAATATTTGCTTTTGTTTTTTTAACTGAAGGCTGTTTTGTTGTTTTGTGGACAACAAAACAAGTTTGTCAGTTTGTGTTATAATTTTTGCATGAGTTTTTCTTTATTCGGGTTTAATCCCAAATATACTTTGGTATTTGATATCTCATCGGCAACAGTTTCGGTGGCCGTTTTAAAACATAAGCACTCAAAAAGCTCAAAACCAAAAATACTGGCCAGCAGAAGTGTGCATATAAAATTTACAAAAAACGATGCGAATTCTTTGGCATCTTCCTTATATACCGCACTGGAGCAGTCATTTGAAAAAATAAGAAGAGACCTTGCTGTATTGAAAATAACCTCAAAAGAGTTGGATGCACACACTGTTTTGCACGCGCCGTGGGTAGAGTCTTCAACACTGACTTTTTCGGCATCATTTCCAAAACTGCAATATTTTTCTTTTGACTTTCTTTTTGATTTCATCAAAAAAGAAATGGGAAAACAAGACGAGAGTTTTATAAGCGCTTATGTAACGGAAATTCTTTTAAACGGTTACCCTGTTAACAAC
The DNA here is from genome assembly GCA_015491135.1 of Patescibacteria group bacterium. GTDB lineage: Bacteria > Patescibacteriota > Minisyncoccia > Phycocordibacterales > UBA2100 > S143-145. Next base: position 4,121 of record WFWK01000061.1, read on the forward strand.
CCGTCCAAAACACGAATTTCCGAGATTGAAACTTCTGTGTTTGTAACCAAAGCTCATCCCGCAATTAAAAAAGCGATTAACGAGTTTTTTAAAGTCGTCGGTGTTCGCAAAAATTACAAATCATCATTTTTGCATGCGGTGCTTGTATTGGCGCAAAATAAAGTCTCCGAGTTTACATTTGTTGATGTCGGAGGTGTTTACAGCCAACTTGCATACATCAAAGGTGGCAAAATCATCACCGCGGTAGATATTGAATTCGGAGTGGATGATATTTACGAGGAAATTGCACAAAAAATGAAAGCGCCATTTGATATAGCGATGAGCAAATTGAAAATGTATCAAGAAAACAGCTTAATCCCGACAGCAAGAAGAATTGTAAAAACAATTTTAAATGGGGCGGTGGCGGATTGGGTGCAAGCATTTGGCGATGCTTGCGCCACAGCTTCCGAAACTTTTAAATTGCCCGAGAATATTTTTCTTTTTTCGGATTCATCAATTTATCCGTTTTTAAGAGAGCAAATTCAAAGGATAGATTTTGCTCCGTTTACGGTTACGGCTCGTCCATTTTCCGTAAGACCTCTTGTTAAAAAAGAGTATTTTGCCGACCTATTCCACCCTTTTGTAAGATCGGTAGACGAGCGCGCTTTAGTTTCTTCTTTATATGTTGAAAAATTTACACCAAAGATTGAAAAATATCACGTATATTTTGAAAATAATTAACCACTCATCAGACACTCGCAATATTTGTTAGGGAACAAGTCTATTAAGATTTGAGTTCTTCTATAATTTCTTTAACAAGACTTCCGTCTGCAAGTCCGTTAAATTTTTTTATTACTGCTCCTATTATTTGCCCGGTTTGGGCATCAGGCATTTCATCTATTATCTCTTTTGCCGCTTTTTCTATTTCTTCTTTTGATGGTTGCTCGGGTAGGTAGTCGCTTATGATCTCGGCTTCTTTATCTTCTTTTTCCGCCAAATCTTTTCTGCCTCCGGCTCTGAATTGTTCGGCGGATTCTTTTCTCTGTTTCAGTAATCGTTTGAGCAAAGATATAAATTCTTTATCATCCAAAGTATCAGTCGGCTTTCTTGCGCTTGCTATGAGCTCGTTTGTATAAGCTGACATTATAGACCTTAAAACGGAAGATTTTAAAGAGTCTTTAGCTTTCATCGCCTCTTTAAGGTCGGACTTTATTGTTTCTATATTCATAAACAAAATTATAAAATTTTTTGCAAAACATGCAATTGTCCGGTTCGTGTATCAAACAAAAAAGAGGGTGAAGATACCCTCTTTATGTATTTAATCCGATTTGGTTTCTTCAGTTTCGGGACTTGCTTCAATTACAAATTTTTTCTTTCCACATTCAGGACAGTTCATTGGCGGGGAGCCAACTGCAAGCTGAGTAAAATGCACGTGATGAGAAAGAAGAGTTCCTTCTTTGTAACCACAGTTTTTACAAATCCTCCAGTAGGGGTGCATGTTCACGGCCAGCCTCCTTTCAGTTATTTGATATGCTGTACCTTGGCTCATACTACATACAAGGCAGGTATTTGTAAACAGTTATCCACAAATACTCTAAAAGCCTTTTGTTATTTGATACAATACTCTTATGTGGTGTCTAAGGAAGCCCGAGGCGATAGCAAAAGCTTTCTCCTCTAATTTGCAAACCGGTCTCTCCTTCGGACAGGTAGCCGAGTTAAAAAACAAATTTGGAAAAAATGAAATCCCTCATAAAGGGCGCAATATATTTGTTGAGTTTTTAAAACAATTTAAAAACCCTTTGGCGATGGTGCTTCTTTTTGCCGGTTTTGCAACACTTTTTTTGAAAGAGTTTGAAAATGCCCTGGTTATATTTACCGCTTTGTTTTTAAATGTGTTTATATCTTGGTTTCAACAAGAAAAAGCGGTTGAAATTTTTTCAAAATTGAAAAAAGCCCAGAAACAAAAGGTGATAGTTAAAAGAGAGGGTAAATATCATGAAATTTTGGCAGAAGAGCTTGTCTGCGGAGATATAGTTTCACTCTCAAGCGGAATGCACACCCCGGCTGATATTCGTCTGATTTCCTCTAGAGATATGCTGGTTAACGAGTCGGCTTTAACCGGTGAGTGGTTGGCAACTGAGAAAGATGCCAACTTCATCTGCAAAGATAATGCAAGTTATCAAGTAGTTGAACAAAAAAATATGCTCTTTAAAGGAACGGTAATTGTCGCAGGAGAAGGGGAAGGTATAGTGGTCGCGGTCGGAAAAGATACCCACATCGGCAAATTGGCTACTGAAACAGAGAACTTTAAAACTGAGAAAACTCCTTTTGAAAAAGAAATTGCCCACATTGCGCATGTTATATCTTTTGCCATTTTCTTTATTTTGCTTTTAACAATCATATTGGGAGTTGCAAAAGGGGAGTCTTTATTTGAGATGGTTTTGACCGCCATAGCATTAGGGGTGGCATCTGTTCCGGAGGGACTGCCGGCTATTTCCGTTGCTATCTTGGCAATAGGAGCGCAGAGGCTTTTGAAAAAGGGAGGGTTGCTGAAGAACTTATCATCTTCTGAGACCCTGGGATCCGTTAGCGTGATTTTAACCGACAAAACAGGAACGTTAACCGAAGGGGTTATGCAGGTTGGCGGAGTGGTTACAGCCAAAGGTTTTTCAGAGGTTAATGAAATAGAGAAAATACAAAACCCTCTTTTTTATGCATTTGAAGCATCAGATGCAAAAGAAGTATACAAAAACGGCAAAAAACAAATCTCCGGCAGACCGATTGAAAAAGCAATAGTAGAGAAAGCGACATCTTTGGGGTTTGAAAATGAATTTGAAAGAATTGATTTTTCAAGATTTTCAGCTGACAGAAGATACGCCATTTCATTAAACAAAACCGCAAAAGGAAATATTTTGATTTTATCAGGTTCGCCCGAGCATATTTTGGATTTGTCTACACACTACGGTGATATAAACAGAAAAGAAAAATTGACAGAAGGTGTAAGAAAATGTTTTAAAGAACAACAAGAGAGTTTTTCTCAAAAGGGAGCAAGACTTATTGGAGTAGGTTTTGCAGAAACCGAGCTTTCAAAGATAGATGAAAAGACGAAAAGAGGCGAGATTGAAAGAGTTGTTTTTGTCGGTTTTATAGCTTTGTCAGATAAGGTAAGAGCAGATGTTCCGCAAGCTCTTAAAGAAGCAAAGAGTTTTGGTGTGAGGGTTATAATGCTTACAGGTGATCACAAAGAAACTGCTCGTTTTGTGGCGTATACCGTGGGGATTTTAAAAAGAGAAAATGAAAGAATCTACACCGGAGCCGATATTGAGAAAATGACAGACAAAGAGCTTATTCAAATTCTAAACACAACCTCAGTTTTTGCGCGAGTTTTACCGAAAGATAAAATGAAAATCGCAAGACTTCTTAAATCGCAAGGAGAGATTGTTGCAATGACAGGAGACGGAATAAACGATGCACCCGCTCTGAAAGCTGCGGATATCGGAATTGCCGTGGGCTCCGGGACAGATACGGCAAAATCGGCCTCCGATCTTATTCTTCTTAAAGACAGCTTTTCCATAATAGTAGAAGGAATAAAAGAAGGCAGAAGAATAAGAGATAACGTGCGGAAAACAACCGCCTATCTTCTCTCCGGAAGTTTTCTTGAAGTGTTTGCTATTTTAGGCGCTCTTTTGGTATCTTTGCCGATCCCTCTTCTGCCCGCGCAACTTATTTGGCACAATATTATAAGTGGAGGGTTGACCTCTTTTGCTTTTGCATTTGAAAAAAGAGAAGGTAAAAAAACGGATAAAAACAGCAAAATTTTAACACCAGAGATATTAAAACTTATTGTTTCGGTTTCTTTAATAAGCGGTGTGTTGCTTTTTACACTGTATTTAATTTCTGTTTTTGTTTTACAAAAACCAATAGCCGAAGCAAGATCTTTAATATTTGCCACTCTTACAACCTTTACAATAATCTCCGCGTTCTCATTCAGAAAACTTAACAATCCTGTTTTCAAAATTTCATTGTTTGGAAACAAATATCTGCTACTTGGGGTTTTTTCGGGACTGTTTATTTTATACCTTGTTTTTGTCTCCGACTCCCTCTCAGCGCTTTTGTCATTGACAGATTTTCCGGCCGATGACATTTTTCTGACTCTTGCATTTACATTAATCAACATACTGTCTATTGAGGCGCTTAAATGGTTGTTTTTGCGCAAGAGTCGGGTTTGATTTTTTAAAAAATCGGGTATGATACATTTATGCTTGATATAAAATTCATAAAAGAGAACAAGGATATAGTTTCTTTGGCTATTAAAAACAAAAAAGGCGACCCTGTTGATTTAGATGAACTGCTTGATTTGTATGAGAGAAGAAATTCTCTCATTAAAAAAAGAGATGAAATAAACAAGCTTAAAAATGAAGTGGCAAAACAAAGGGATATAGAAAAAGGAAAACAACTAAAGCAAGAGGGGCAGAAAATAGAAGATGAACTTGCGGAAATTACGAAAAAGTTTATTAAATTGATGTCTCTTATTCCAAATATTCCTTCCGTTGACACTCCTGTTGGAGAAGACGAAAACGACAATGTAGTATTGCGAACTTGGGGAGAAAAGCCAAACTTTTCATTCAAACCAAAACCTCATTGGGAATTGGGAGAGGAGCTTTGGACAATTGATAAAAAAAGAGCGGCCAAAATTGCCGGTTCAAGATTTACTTATCTTTTAGGTGATGTAGCGCTTTTACAATTTGCTCTTATTCAGTTTGTGATATCAACTTTGACCGATCAAGTACTTCTGGAGGAGATAGCAAAAGAAGCAAATGTAAACGTTAAAATTACTCCGTTTATTCCGAATGTTCCGCCGGCCATGGTAAAACCTGAAATACTAAACGCCATGGGGAGGCTTGACCCACCGGAGGATAAATACTACCTTGAAAAAGATAATCTTTATCTGGTTGGCTCTGCCGAGCATTCAATCGGTTCAATGTTTGCCGATGAGATACTAAATGAAAAAGATTTGCCACTGAGGTTTATAGGTTATTCTCCGGCTTTCAGACGCGAGGCTGGCTCTTATGGAAAAGATACCAAAGGAATTCTGAGAATGCACCAGTTTGACAAATTGGAAATGGAAACATTTGTTGTGCCCGGCCAAGGTTTTGCCGAGCAAGACTTTTTGGTGGCAATTCAGGAGTACTTTATGCAACAGTTAGGTTTGCCGTATCAGGTTGTATCGGTTTGCACCGGCGATATGGGATTTCCGGATCAAAGACAGATAGATATAGAGACTTGGATGCCCGGTCAGAACACTTACAGAGAAACACACAGTGCCGATTTTGTAGGCTCATTTCAACCTCGTCGTCTGAATACTCGTGTGCGAAAAGCAGATGGGAAAACCGAATTTTTGCACATGAACGATGCTACAGCAATAGCAATAGGAAGGGTAATTATAGCGATTATGGAGAATTACCAAAACGAGGATGGAACAATAAATGTTCCGGAAGTGTTGCAACCTTTGATGGGTGGCAGAAAAACCATTCTTCCAACAAAGCAAGCATATGCCTCAGCGTAGAAAACCTAAAAACAGACAGACAAAAAGAGTGCCTTTAGCTGTAAGAAAACGTCAACAGATGTATGGAAACATTGGTCTTTTTGTAGGTTTTTTATTTTTGTCTCTAGCGTTATTTGCTCAAATTATGCATATCAAAAGCCTCTCCGTATTACAAACGCACATAGTCGGAATATCTGAAAAAGAAAAAATAGAGCAAACAAGATATGAAGTTTATAAAGTTTTAAACGACAGCAAATTCCATATAATCCCACCGAACAACAGACTGTTTTTAAGTGCAGACAAATTATCATCTGCCGTTTTATCTCTCCCATGGGTTGAAAAAGTGGAAGCAAAAATTTCATATAAAAAACCTATCTTGACTGTAAAAGTTATTCCGAAAAAACCGGTTGCGCAACTTTGTCTGTCTGATAAGGCGGACAAGTGCATTATGATTGACAAAAACGGTACCCTCTTTGATTATGCTTTAAAAAGTTATGATCTACCGGTTTACAAAATGGAATCAGTTAACAGCATTTATTTAGGAAGCAAAATTGATAATTTTGCAAATTTGCAAAAATTTGTTGATGAGATGAACATTAAATCTCACTATATTCTTCTTAGAGATAAAGGAGACGCTCTTGTTTACACCCCTAAATTTTATATAAAGATTCTACCGAGCAAAAATGCGCAAGCTCAGCTGGCAAAATTGAATTCATCTCTTCTAGAGCTTGATGAGGATAATTTGGAGTACTTGGATTTAAGGTTCAAAAACAGAATTTACTATAAAGAAAAAGAAACCGATTCCCAAAAACAAGAAAATGAAGATTAATTTTTTACATAATTTTTTCCCTTTTACGCAAAAAAAGAAAAAACAAAAAGATCTTTGGGATATTAAATTTGTTATGGCTCCCATGGAAGATGTTACAGATGTAGCTTTTCGTGAGGCATTTGCGAAATTTTCTGTGCCGGGTGAAGATTTTATATTTTTTACCGAATTTACTTCCGCAGATGGACTTCTGAAGGCAAACAAAGAAGGCTACAGGAAAGTTTCATCAAGACTTCTTTTTAGTTCATCTCAAAAACCTGTTGTTGCGCAAATTTTTTCCGCTTCGCCTGAGAATATATACAAAGCAATTAAAAAAGAAATTATCCCCAGAGGCTTTGATGGAGTTGATATAAATATGGGCTGTCCGGATAAAACCATAATAAAACAAAAAACCGGAGCATATTTAATGCAAGTGCCCGAGATTGCAAAAGAAATGATACTGAAAGCCAAAGAGGCATCGGGAGGTAAGTTGCCAATTTCTGTAAAGACAAGAGTAGGCTTTAATGATGTTGACATGAATTGGATAAGAGAGATTTTATCGGTAAAACCTGGCGCGCTTACAGTGCACTTGAGAAGTAAAAAAGAGCTTTCATTAGTTGACGCTCATTGGGATTTAATGCCTGAGATTTTAAAAATAAGAGATGAGATTTCACCTAATACAAAAATAGTTGGAAACGGAGACATAAAAAGCCTAAAGGAAGCGCGCGAAAAATTGCAAAAATACAACTGTGACGGAGTAATGATAGGTAGAGGACTTTTTGGAAACCCGTCTTTTTTCAAATACGAGACAGATCAAAGAGAACCCGAAGAGAAAATAAAACAACTGATTTTCCATCTGGAAAAGTTTGGTGAACTTTTGGAAAAAGAAAACCTGAAACCGTATCACGTAATGAAAAAACATTTTAAAGCTTATATAAACGGTTTTTCGGGGGCAAAAAATTTACGTGAAAAACTGATGCAAACAACAACCGCGTATGAGGCGATAGATATTTTAAAAGAAAAACTGAATAAATTATAAAATTTCTCAAACCTCTGTTATAATTTTGCCATGCAAACACTTTACAGGAAATACAGACCTCAAAGTTTTGACGAGGTTATAGGGCAGGAGCATGTCATATCTGTTTTAAAAAACGATATTAAAAATAAAACCCACTCTCACAGTTATATTTTCTCCGGAACTCGCGGGGTTGGAAAAACAACCATAGCAAGAATTTTGGCAAAAGAACTTAAAGTTACAGATAAAGATTTGCACGAGATAGACGCAGCGAGTAACACCGGAGTAGATGATATAAGAGAGATAAAAGAATCAGCTTATGCTCTGCCTTTTGAATCACCTTATAAAGTGTATCTGCTTGATGAAGCTCACATGCTCTCAAAATCAGCTTTTAACGCTTTGCTTAAAATTTTGGAGGAGCCACCTTCTCATGTAATTTTTATGCTCGCAACGACAGAGCCCGAGAAAATTCCTCAGACCATAATGTCGCGCTGTCAGCATTTTTCTTTAAAAGAACCGAGTATCAGCCAGATTAAAGAATATATTCAAGATATTGTTAAAAAAGAAGGCAAAGAGATTGACTCTTATGCGGTATCAACAATCGCCACAATGGCGGAAGGCTCTTTCAGAGATTCGCTCTCTCTACTGCAAAGAGTTATAAATTTGTCTGATAAGCTAACCTCTGAGTTGGTCTCGGAGATTTTGGGAACTCCACCTGCCGAGAATTTGAAAAACTTTCTGTTGGCACTTGAAGGTAGAGACACAAACCAAGCTTTAAACATAATCTCAGAGATGCAAAAGCAAGGTTATGATTTGGCATTTTTCCTTGATATTTTGATAAATCGTTTGCGAACTCTGCTCCTTTTTAAGGTTGGCTCAAGCTCTGGCATGCAATCACTTGATGAACAAGAAAAAGAACAGCTGAAAAAGCTTAAAATTGAAAAAACCGAGCTCATCTCTTTTTTGCAAACTTTCCTTGAGCTGAAAAACAAAATAAAGAATTCAGCCTTTAAACAGCTCCATTTTGAGTTGGCTTTGATAGATTTGCTTTCCTGAAATTGATGGTATTGCAAATTTAAATATATGTACTATAGTTAGCAAAAGCCACAAAGTGGCCTTTTAAACTTATGGCAACAAAAACAAAAAAAACAACAAAAGAAAAAGGAACAAAAAAGCGCTCTTCAAAAGCGACTAAGAAGACTA
>WFWK01000062.1 GCA_015491135.1 Patescibacteria group bacterium
CAGTATAGTAGTGTCACTATGAGTCAAGATAGATTGGTAAAACTTGCGTGCACAGAATGCAAACGCATTAATTATTACACGGAACGTCGTAAAAAAGGCGACAATATTTCAAAGTTGAACTTGAAAAAGTTTTGCAAACACTGTCGCGCGCATCACCCTCATAAAGAAGTGAAAAAGTAAAGACTTTCTCTCTTTGTCTTATTGTCTTGTTGGTTGAAATCAAACTCCTTGAGGTTTTGCGTTTTTGCTGTAGAATTTACAGACGAAGGGGCGTAGCTCAGTTGGTAGAGCACGGGTCTCCAAAACCCGGAGTCGCAGGTTCGAGTCCTGTCGCCCCTGCAAAGAAAAGAAAAAAGGAGAAAAACACGAATGTGTTTTGCGACAGGCACAAAGTAAAAATATCCACACCGTTTAAGTGTCTCATTTGTCAGTGTGGAGGTATAATTTAACTATGAACTCAAGTGATGCTATAAGGATAATTTCTCCAAAAACCCCGGAGCAGAAACAAGCCATTTTATCTCGCATTTGGTTTGTACTAAACAGGCAGGGTAAAATGTCTCTCTCTTATGTAAACGAGAGGGGAGAGCCGGTTCAAAGTTTTATGTTGTATGCGGTAGATGATGAATTTAATTTTTATATGGGCACCTTGCGTCGTTTTCATAAATATGAATTTTTAATACAAAACCCGATTATCTCTATTTTGGTTGTTGATGAACTGCCCGATGCTAAACATGTTATAACAGTCAGAGCCCACATAACCGACACTATAGATAATCCGACTGACATTAAAAAAGTGATGAGGTGGTTTACAATGAAAAATTCTTGCCGTTACTTTATAAAACCTTTTGCAGATTTTGTGTTTTTTAAAGCGACTCCTCTTTCAATAAGAATGATTGACTCCACGGGAGATATTTTGACCCGTTATGACATTACAATGGAGTAATTGTCAAAAGTAAACTCGGGTTTATTGTAAAAACTGAACAGCTTGGCGGTTTTTCTCTCCTTTATCTATCTCAATTTTGATAAATGGAATTTTTCGTAATTTTGAATTCTTTTTAATGTAATTTCGCAATTCATCTGCCTTTCTTCTTACAAAATGCAAAGCTTCTTGTTGCATGGAATCCGGCAGTACTGATATAAAAACGGTTGCAACTGATAAATTTGGCGCCACCTCGGCGCGAACCACGGTAATTAAAGATTTCCTGTTTGAATGCTCTTGAATAAACTCGGCCGACAGCTGAGCTATAAACTCGGAAATTTGTTTTTTTCTGCGAGCGTCAACCATATTACTCTTCAAATTCTGCGATAAAAATCAAAGTGTCTCCTTCGGCTATCAAATCTTCAGTTTTTATTTGCGCTCCGAATTCTGAGCCGGCTTCCAATTTTTCGGTTGGCTGTTTACCGGATTGCAAGTTTAAGATTTCGGCTTCTCCAACCTCTTCAGAGCGTCTGATTATCTTAATTTTTCCTTCTTTCTGAATTTCTCCTTCTTCCACCTTTCCACCTATTATATATGTATCTTTGTGCTCACTGAAGATTTTCAAAAGTTTTCCTTTTCCGATTTCCTTTTCAACAATCATTTTAGGAGTGCGAGATTTTATCTCTTTTTCCAACCAGTCGGCAAGTTCATAAATAATGTTAAAGTGATGAATTTGCAAGTCTCTTGTTCTTGCCAAATCGGTTGCAAGCTTGTCTTCCTTTACATTGAAAGCCAAAATCAAAGCTCCGGTTGATATGGACATTTTAACATCACCCTCTGATACCGGACCAACTCCGGAGTAGGTTACAATAGGGGAGAATCTGTCGTTTTTGAGCTTGTCAATTTCATATAACACCGCCTCAAGAGTTCCTTTTGTATCCGCTTTAACAATAAGCGGTAGCATTTTTTCCGGGTCAAAATCTGAAGGTAACCTTTTTTCATTTTGTCTGCGCACTTTTTCAATTTCCTCTTTGGCTTCTTGCGCTTCTTTTTTTGTTTTGAAAGTTGTAAAAAGCTCACCACTGGGGGGTAGTTTATCAAATCCAACAACAAAAATCGGGGAAGAAAAGGTCGCTTCTTTTAGCGGTTTTCCGGTGTGATCAAGCATGATTCTTATAGGCGTCATGGCATCTCCGGCAACTATAAACTCCCCGGTTTTCAGAGACCCATTTTTTATAATTAACGTTGCGCTTATTCCTTTTTTAGGGTCTTTGTTTGCTTCAATTACAACTCCGGATGCAGGCTCGTCTTTATTTGCTGTTAACTCTTCCATCTCCGCCAAAAGTAAAATCGTATCAAGTAATTCATCAATGCCTTCACCGGTTTTTGCCGAAGTTGCAACCCAAGGAATATCTCCACCCATTCCTTCTATGTAAATTTCGTTTTCAATAAGAGAGCTTTGGGCGCGTTGCAGATTTGCGTTTGGAAGATCTATTTTGTTTATGGCAACGATAAACGGGATTCCCGCATCTGTTATAGCTTGCAGGGCTTCAAGAGTTTGTTTTTTAACCCCTTCTTCCGCCGAGACTACCAACACGGCAATATCGGCAACTTTTGCCCCGCGAGCTCGCATGGCACCAAAAGCTTCGTGTCCGGGAGTGTCTATAAAAGTTATTTTCTTTTTCTGGCCCTCATGTTCTTTTTCCACCTCGTATGCGCTTATGTGTTGAGTTATGCCACCGGCCTCAGTCTCTACAACATTGGTTTTGCGGATATAGTCTAAAAGCGCAGACTTTCCATGGTCTACGTGTCCCATAACTACCACAACAGGCGGTCTTGTTTGCGCTTTATCATTCATAATAAATTTCAATTAAAAAAGCCCGACAAGGGCAAGCAAAAGCTTAGGTTAATTATGCAATGAATTTTTTGCTTTTGCAAGCGCTTCAGCCTCTTCTTTTGAAAGTTCGGCCGAGCTGTTGAAGTTTTTAATTTCTTTTGTGAAAAAAGATACACTGTCTCTTGCGTAGAAGTTTGAGATAATAATTCCGTCTCCGTTTGATGAGATAAGCGCTAATGCAAAACTTGGTTTACTGTCTCCGGAGCCGGCAAACGGATTGAATTTTACAAGCCCGACTCCTTTTATTGTTTTTTTGACTTCCACATCAAGGTTTTTGATAAATTTTTCAATCTCTTGCTGGTTTTGTTTTATTTGTGTGTAGTCGGATGTAATTTTGTTTAACGCTTTCTCAAGGGAGAGCTCTCCTGTGCCTTTTAAAAATGATTTAAGTTTGAAATAAAGGATAAGTTGAAATCCAAAAATTACAACAAACAGAACAAGCAATACAATCAAAACAACTTGAATGTTTGTATTTATAATTTCAATTAGGTTTTGCATGGGCAAAATTATATCAAAAAGCAAAGGCGGTACAAGTTTGCATACAATAAAGCTTAAGAAACCAAGTGTTTCTTAAGCTTGACAAAAAACAGATATTATTTAAATTTTACTCAGCAATTGTAACTTAACCTAAATAAAAGGAGGAAAAAATGCCTATTTCGCCACTGAATGGGTTGCTTGGTGAAGTTATTAGGGAAGAAGAACGTTTGCGTTCCGAACGATCAGTCGCAGATAAAAATGTTAGAAATGATACGGAATATATTCGCAAAATCGTTGCTGGTTTCAATCCTATTGATGGGCTGAGGCCCGGAGATGTTGTTGTCTGGAAAGACGACATGAAAAATCTCAAGTGGCCTCATTATAATGATCCGATTGTGGTAGTTGAAGTTTTTGATGAGCCACGTCGGTTTGTTGGTGATTCAGGTTCACCTCATTGGACTGATCGTTATGATTTTTCTGCGGGTTGGTTCAATGAAAGAGGTGAGTTTGTGGTGTACGCATTTGATTCTCGTCGTTTCAAGCGCATAAAGTGCGTTCAAGATTGAGTCGGCAAGAAGCAGAGTTTGACGGCAGGGGAATTCCTGCCGTCTTTTTACTTTATCGCACACAAATTTATCGATAGATAGAAAGTTCTTGCAAATAATGTATAATTCTTGCTATGAGAATAGTTTTTACAGGAGGAGGCACGGGAGGGCATTTTTATCCTATAATTGCTGTTGCAGAGGCCATTCATGAGATAGTTGATAAAGAAAAAATTTTGGAGCCCGAGCTTTACTATTTGGGGCCTGATGTTCTTGATAAAACAGCACTTGCAGAGCAAAACATTATATACAAGCCTTCACCCGCAGGTAAAATGAGAAGATATTTCTCCATACAAAATTTTTTTGATGTGTTCAAGACATTAGCAGGAATAATAAAAGCAACTTGGCAGCTGTACTGGTTGTATCCTGATGTTGTTTTTTCAAAAGGTGGGTATGCAGCGTTTCCAACCACAGTTGCCGCGCGAATTTTGGGCATTCCACTTATAATCCATGAATCTGATGCCAAGCCGGGTAAGGCAAATCTGATAGCAAGCAAATGGGCAAAAGCGATTGCCGTCTCATATCCCGGAACTGCCGATTATTTTATAGAAAAAGGGGTTCCAAAAGAGAAAATCGCTCTCACAGGACACCCCGTGCGAAGTGCATTGTTTAAACCGGTGGGGGAGGGAGCTCACCATTATCTCGGATTAAATAAGGATGTACCAACTGTTTTGATAGTCGGTGGCTCTTTGGGAGCAAAAGCTATAAATTCAACGGTTTTAGACGCTTTAAAAAGGTTGGTTGATAAATATCAGGTAATTCATCAAACCGGCAAAGATCATATAGAAGATGTAAAAAAAGTGGCCTCTGTAATATTGAAAGACCATCCTCACAAGCACCGTTATCATCCTTTTGGTTTCCTAAACCAACTTGCAATGCGTATGGCTTCCGGAGCGGCAAATTTGATAGTAAGCAGAGCTGGAGCGGGTATGATAGCTGAGATATCAATTTGGGGCTTGCCCGCAATAGTCATTCCCATTCCCGAGGAGATATCTCATGACCAGACGGAAAATGCATTTGTATACGCATCAATCGGAGCGGCGACCGTTATAAAACAAAAAAATCTTACCCCGACTATTTTAGTTGCTGAGATAGACAGAATTTTGTCAAACCCGGAGCTTCAAGCCGAGATGTCATCTGCAGCTGTTTCTTTTGCAAAACCTAAAGCGGCAGAGACCATTGCAAGACAGATCTTGGAAGTAGCCCTATCTCATGTTATATAGTTTGCTATGGCAGAAGAGAAAAAAGAAAAAATAGTGGTAAGGTACCCGCCTTCTCCGACAGGGCCGTTACACATAGGCAACATAAGAACTTTTTTGTTTAATTTTTTGTTTGCAAAAAAGAACAAAGGCAAGATTATTTTGCGTTTTGAGGATACGGACAAAGAACGTTCCGATGAGAAGTTTGCAGAACTTGCTCTGGCGGATTTGAAAGAGTTGGGACTAACTTATGATGAAGGACCGTTTTATCAATCAAAACGCACGGACAGATACAGAGAGATTATAGAAAAACTTATAAAAGAAGGTAAAGCTTATGAGGCGGAAGAAAATGCCAGCAAAACGGGAAAAGTTATCAGAATTAAAAACCCCGGAGGAGAAATAGTGTTTGACGATATTATAAAAGGTGAGATTAAAATAGATGTAAGCCAGTATGGTGATTTTGTTATAGCTCGCTCAAAAGATGACCCTCTTTATCATTTGACTGTTGTTGTTGATGATTTTGATTTTGGAGTGACACATATCATAAGAGGGGAGGACCACATTACCTCCACTCCTAGGCAAATACTGATAGCGCAAGCCATAGGAGCTCCAACTTTAAAATATGCCCATCTTCCTTTGATAGTCGGACAAGATGGCAAAAAACTCTCTAAACGCCACGGGGCTGTGGTTTACGAAGAGTTTAAAAAACAGGGGATATTGCCCGAGGCGCTTTTAAACTATTTGGCGCTTTTGGGCTGGAGCGCCAAAAACGACAAAGAATTCTTTACTTTAGACGAGCTTATTGCAGAGTTTGATTTGGAAAAAGTTAATAATTCTCCCGCAAAATTTGATTATGAAAAACTCTATGCCATAAACCGTCAACACCTCTTAAAACTTTCCGAGGATAAATTTGTCTTGCTTTTGCAAGAGTTCTTACCAGAGAAATTAAAAAGTCTTCTGAGTTTAAGACCTGACTTTATTCAAAATGTATTTTATTCCGAAATGAGAGAGAGAATCTCCAAACTCTCCGATATCTCTGTCATGTTTGAGAGGGGAGAGTTTAACTTTTTGTTTGAAGTAGGCGAGTATGAAGGGGATAGTCTGATTTGGAAAAAGTCAAACAAAGAAAAAACAGTAGAGCATCTTAAAAAAACATTGGAGCTTTTTGAAAAACTACCTGATGAGTTTGAGCCTGAAGTTATAAAAAATATACTTTGGCCTTATGCTCAAGAGTATGGAGCCGGAGATGTACTCTGGCCTTTAAGATATGCGCTAACCGGAGCAAAACGCTCGCCGGATCCGTTTACTGTCGCTTCTTTACTTGGGAAAAAAGAATCTCAAGAGAGAATAAAAAAAGCCCTAACCAAGCTTGAAACTAAATAGGGTTAAATAACAAGATCCGATCTTGTAATTTTGCCTAAATTTGCAAACAAGGTAAAATACTCTTATGTATAAGCTGTTTTTGAGTGTACTTACAATTTTGGTCTTGTTTTTTTCGGTAAATGCTACTGTTGCTGTGGATGAAAATGAATTGAAAGAAAAAATAAATGAGCACAAATCCGAAATAGAAAAACTTGATGAAGAGATAGAAAAGTATGAGCAAGAACTCTCCAAAGTGTCCAAAAAAAAGAAAACCCTTTCAAACTTGATGAGGCAGATTGAAATTTCCACAAAGAAAATAAACACTTCTGTTGTTAAAACAAAAACTCAAATAAAACAAACCTCCAAAACAATTGAAGAGTTGGAAAAAGAAATAGCCAATGCAAAAATCACTCTTTCCATACAAAAAGAAGCCCTTGCCAAAGCCTTGCAGAAACTTAACACGCAAGATGATTATTCATTGGTTGAACTGTTTCTAAAAAATCAAAAGTTAAGCGATGTCTGGAGTGATATAGAGGCCGTAAGACAATTTCAAGCAACGGTTAACAACAAATTAAAAGAAGTTGAACAAAAAAGAATTGAGCTGACAGATGCTTTAGCTCAAAAGAAAAAGAAGAAACAAGAACTTACTTCTTATCAAAAAAGATTAATTGTTCAAAAGAAAAGTCTGGAAATTTCCAAAGAAGAAAAAGCGCGTATACTAAGAGAGACCCAAAACAAAGAATCTGAGTATCAAAGAATTTTAGCCGAGAAAAGAGCGGCGAGAGAAAAATTTGAAAAAGCCCTGAGAGAATTTGAGTCAAAGCTTTCTTATAAAAAAACCGGCGAGTTGCCTAAAAAGGGGAGTCAAGTTTTCTCATGGCCACTTGACTACATTCACATAACTCAATATTTTGGAAACACGCCATTTGCAAGGTCTGGCGCATACAACGGCAGAGGACACAACGGACTTGACTTAGGAACTCCGCTTGGCTCTCCAGTTAAAGCTCCGGCAGATGGGGTTGTGGAAGCAACCGGCAACACAGATGCGTATCCGGGCTGTCTCTCTTATGGTAAATGGGTTCTTATAAAACACGACAACGGGCTTGCAACCATGTACGCGCATCTGTCACAAATTGCCACTAAGCCGGGTACAAAAGTTAAACGCGGAGATGTGTTTGCATACTCGGGAAGTTCCGGTTATTCAACCGGGCCACATTTGCATTTTGGAGTTTATGATGCATCGGCTGTAAGAGTGGTTAAAATAGGTAGTTTTAAAAAATCACGCAGATGCTCTCAGGCTAAAATACCGATAGCCCCATGGAAAGCTTATTTCAATCCACTTGATTTCTTACCTTCAACAAGATAATCAACCCATGTTTTTAGGATAAGTATCTTTTTATATTTAGTTCGCACAATATAAAAGGGGAAATCAAATGCCTACACAGACAAAAAGCAGAGCTTTACGGTTATGCTTTGTATTTATAAACATAAATGAAGAGGGGTGTTTGTTTTATCTGCATATTAACATTACAAGAAAATATTGATCAGTGTATGCCGTAGTCAAAGAATTTAAACGAGTTTATATATTAAGTTAATGTAAGTTGCGTGCAAAAGGAAAATAAAGGCGCAGATAAAGGATAAAACAGAAAAAGAGCCCTTTAAATTACAATTAAAAGGGTATATTCAATAGGGTTAAATCAAAATAGAGCCCACATTATCTGTAAACAACCGTAACCACTTTTTAGATGAGCTGTTTTTACCCCTCCCTGTTATTCGTTTTACATATATTGTGCGAATAATGTAGTGAAACAAAAACCGGCTCGCTCTGTCTTGTTTTAACTCCGTTATCGCTTTGACCTATCAACCCCCCTCTAGTTACGAACCAGTTTTATAACTTTTCTAATTTGTGAAAAATTTAGAATCAGCCAATAAATTAAATAATCAGTTTTATTTCAGAATAACTATTTTTGAAAGATTAAATTTTTTGCCTTATTTTAAATTAACAAAACCCCACCCTCTCGATAGTGTCTTTTAAAAAATTAATTCGCAAAATATGTTATACTTTTTGTATGACACAAAAACCGATCAAAGATTACTTGCTTGATTTTTTGGATTACTGTGAAGTTGAAAAAGGACTCTCTGCCAACACGCAGAGAAATTACAATCAATATTTAAATCTTTTTATTCGTTGGCTGGAAGCTGTGGGCAAGAAAAATTTAAAACCAAAAGAGTTAACCCGTGATGACCTGTGGGAGTACAGACTTTTTCTTGCAAGAAAATACAAAACTCCCAGAGGTCAATTTCTTACCAAAAAGTCACAAAATTACTATCTCATAGCTCTAAGGGCTCTGCTTGATTTTTTTGCCGATAAAGATATAGAGTCTCTCCCCTCTGCAAAAGTAAAACTTGCCAAACAGCCAAAAAATGATCAAGTGAATTTTTTATCCGAGATTGAAATAAAAAGATTGCTTGATGCAATTGATACAAAAACCAAAAGCGGACTGAGAGACCGGGCTATACTTGAAATGCTTTTTTCAACGGGAATGCGTATCTCGGAGCTGGTATCTTTAAACAAAAAAGATTTATATTTTTTAACCGATAAAGCTTTTGCAAAACAAAAAACCTTTGAAATATCAATAGTTGGTAAAGGCTCAAAAGTAAGAACGGTTTTCATATCCAAAAGAGCAGCAAAATGGCTTAGAAAATACCTTGAAACCAGAGCTGACGATTACAAGCCTTTGTTTATAAATTATCGTTCACGTTCGGGAGACAGACGCCTTACCCCCCGTTCTGTTCAACTTATGATAAGCAAAACGGCAATGCTTGCGGGTATCTCCAAAAAGGTAACACCTCACACGCTTCGCCACTCTTACGCAACTGATCTTCTCTCACACGGCGCTGACCTGCGCGCTGTTCAAGAGTTGCTTGGCCACCAAAATGTTGCAACAACTCAGATTTACACTCATGTTACAAACAAACAACTAAAAGAAATTCATGAAAAATTCCATGGCGGAAATAAATAATAATTGCTTCACTACTCTACAGTAACACTTTTTGCCAAATTGCGTGGTTTGTCCACGTTGAGCTTTTTTAATTTTGCGCTGTGGTATGCGATAAGTTGCAGTGCCGAAGCGTAAAAAATCAAAGAAGTTGCGGTTTTTAACTTTGGAATCTTTATTATGTTATCTGAAATTTTTATAATCTCTTTCATGTTATCAAAGCAGACTGAGAAAACTTGTGCGTCTCTTGCTTTGACCTCTTGAATGTTTGAGATTGTTTTCTCATATAAATTGTTACCGACAAAATAAAGAGTTGGAAATCCTTTTTCTATTAATGCTATCGGCCCATGTTTAAGCTCGCCTGCAGGGTAGGCTTCGGCATGAATGTAGGAAATTTCTTTTATTTTAAGCGCCGCTTCTTTGGCTATCGGATAAAGCTCCCCTCTTGCCAAGGTAAACATACTTTTCTTTTTGAAAATCTTTTGAGCCACCTTTAGTGATTGTTTATCTATTGAAGGGAGGGTATCTTCAAGTTTTTTGGGAATTTGCAACAACTCTTTCAAAAGAAGTTTATCTTTATCAGAAAGAGTAGATTTTAGTTTTTTAAACAACGAATAAATCAAAAACAAAACTGACAATTGCGATGTGAAGGCTTTTGTGCTTGCAACCGATATTTCGGGACCCGCATGATTGTAAACACCTGCATGAGTTTCTCTTGCTATGGTACTTGCAACGGTGTTTACCACCCCCAAGGTCAAAGCGCCTTCTTTTTTATACCTTTCAAGGGCTGAGATGGTATCTGCAGTCTCACCAGATTGTGATATGAAAAACGCAACAGTGTTTTCTCTTATTTTTTCGTTGTCATATTTTGCCTCAGATGCCAACTTTACAAAAACCGGTAATCCCAACTCATCAAAAAGGTGTTTAACTGCCAGCGCCGCGTTGTATGAAGTTCCCGCCGCTATAAAATGAATCTCTTTAGCTGATTTAAGTTCAGGTTCAACTTCAGTTAACCCTCCCAAAATCGGCTTCAGATCTTTTGAAATTCTGCCTGCCGTTGATGTTTGAATTGATTGGGGTTGTTCATATATTTCTTTTAACATGTAGGAATCAAATCCTTCTTTTTCCGCTTTGCTCATCAACTCATTTAGGTTTTCTATTTTTCTGTCTGAGATGTTGCCGTTTATGTGATCAATTTTGTAACCCAGTTTATCTATTTGTAAAATATCACCATCTTGCAGATAAACAACCCGCTTCGTAAAATCCGACAGAGCAAGAGCATCAGATGCCAAAAAGTACTCCCCTTCCCCCACTCCCAACACCAGCGGAGAAGAAAGTTTAGAGGCAAAAATTTTGTCACCTTCTTTTGTAAACGCCACAATGGCATATGCTCCTTTGAGCATTTTCAACGTATTTTTAAAAGCTTCAAATGGGTCTTTGGTTTGTTTTAAAAAGTAGTCAAAAAGCCCGGCCACTTTTTCGGTGTCTGTGTCGGTTTTAAATTTGTAACCCTTTTTTTCCAAAAAATCTTGTATTTCTTTGTAATTTTCTATAATTCCGTTGTGGACGATAAACACATTGCCAACATTGTGCGGGTGAGCATTTTTAACAGATGGCTTGCCGTGGGTAGCCCAGCGGGTGTGCCCTATACCCAAACCTCCCTTTTTTGCTTTTTCCGATTTTAAAAGTTTAACAAGGTTTTTAAGTTCGCCGACGCTTTTTTTGTATACGACATTGCTGTTTTGAACATATGCAACTCCGGCGCTGTCGTATCCCCTGTATTCTAGGTTTTTCAATATTTTCAACAGTACCTCTTTGGGGTTGTTAATTTCACCTATGTACCCGGCTATTCCACACATATTTTTATTTATTTAATAGATAATTTAACACTTGCTCCCAGTCACTAAAGGGAGGCTGTCTAAAATGTATATGCTCTCCTTGAAAGTCGGAAGCACCGTTTGCTTCCCTGTCATCTATCAAAAAATCTCCTCTTAGCAAATCTTTTCTGTGCGAGAGAATGAGTCTTCTTTTAAATTCTGGAAAATGCCTTTGTAGCCAAATTCTTTTTTCTGACCAAGCTTGTGGATTATCCCAAGGGGCTGTTGAAAGAACAAAAAGGTCGTACTTATCGGCAAGTTTTTCAACCGCTTCTTTTGCTCCTTCAACTGTTGGTAAATTGATAAAAAATTCCGGTATTAACGTTGGTCTTTCGTATTTGTTCAGTTGCTCTTCGGTAAGCTTGTCAACTCCGGTCTGAAAATCTGCCAATACTCCGTCCATATCAATGTATACTATTTTGCCATTTTTCTTCATGGTCTGTAGTATATCATTTTAATATTTCCAAAACGAGATTGTTCACTATGCTCTTTTTTAAATCCCACTTTAGAGAAAAGATTTTCAGCTTCTTTTTTGGAATAAAGACAAACGGGAGAAAGCACGTCAAATCTGAGTCTGTCTTCTTCATTTTCTATTTTGCAAAATCTTTTTTCAAGTGGCACCTTTGCGCAAGGGTAACTTTTTGCAAATTCACTCTCAGGTGTTGAGATTGTGGCAAAAACTTTTCCATCAGGTACCATTTTTTCATAAATTAAAGATAAGAGATTAACGGCATTTTCATACGGTAGGTAGTGTATAACTCTCTGCAGTAGAGCAAAAGATATTGGTTGTAAATCTGTTTTTTGTAAATCTTCAAGATTTATCTGTTTGAAAATGAGTTTTTCTTGCAGAGACAGTGCATTTGATATTTTCTGAAAGTGTTCTTTAAGGTCAAGGGAGTCAAATAAAAAGACTTTATATCCCAAAATGGAAGCTACTGTTGAAGCTCTTCCAAAGCCACAGCCAAAATCCGCGCCGGCGCGGACATTCCCCTGCCAGTCGAGCAAAAATTTGATCAATTCTTTCTCAAGCGCATCAACTCTTTCGGCTGAGACAAGCTTACCTTTGCCATGGGATTTCATATTGCTCAAATTCGGGTAAGAGTTTTTTGTCATATAAAAGGCGTGATATTACCTCGGCGTGCGAAAGCGCTCCGGTAAGCGCGTTGTGAGGTTTTGGCTCTTCCGGAATGCCACAGTAGTTAAGTATCGCATCCAAATCAAGAGCGCTTCTTTTATGCTCTTTGTCTATAGGAGGTTTTATTCCTCTTTTTACCATGTGCATCCATGCCAGAGAGTGAGAGTCTATGGTTCTGTATGCAAACGGATACTCAAGTCCGGCGCGTTCTGTTGCCGCTTTTACAAAATCTCTATCAAAAGAAACATTTTGCCCGGCAAGAGTTCTGTCTTCAAGCTGCTTGCTCCAGTCAAGAAAATTTCTGATGAGTTCGGACTCTGTCATTTTATTTTTATCTGTTATTTCTTGTTCGGAAAAACCGTTAACCTCCAGTGCCTCTTTGGATATATGAGCTCCGTCCCAAATTCTGCATTCGGCATAGAATCTGTTCTTGGGGTTTTGCAAATCCAAAGCCCCCAATGACACAATTGAGTGTTTGTTATAGTTTACTCCTGAAGCTTCAACATCTAAAACAAGCATTGTACTATTATGTAAAAAAACAAATCAAAACGCAAATCTCTCAAGCAAATAACCTTACAAGGTCGGACCTTGTAAGGTTATGCTCTATGGTATGGGTGATTGTTTAAAACCGAAAGAGCTCTGTAGACGCTCTCTGTAAGCGCTAAACCGGCGATTTCATGTGGCATTGTAAGTTTGGAGAGAGACAAAAGAAAATCCGCTTTTCTTTTGAACTCGTCTGTAAACCCATTTGCCGGACCAACCACAAAAAACAAACTGTTGCCTTGCTTGATATTTTTTTCTAAAAAATCGGCAAACTCCAGCGTGGCAAACTCCTCTCCCCTCTCATCCAAAGCGATAAGCAAGCTTTTGTTGGCATTCACTAACTTTAAAATTTTGTCCTCTGAGGTGTTGTTATCTTTAATATAAACCAGTTCGGTTTTTAAAAAGCGATTTGCTCGCTTTACGTACTCTTCTATAAAATCTTTAAGGCAGTTTTTGGGTTTGCCCGTTAAAACAATTTTTATTTGCATAGAAAATGTTTGTGCGCCGGGTAGGATTCGAACCTACGTAGGGCAAAGCCCGCGAGGTTTACAGCCTCGTGCGTTTGACCACTCCGCCACCGACGCGCCAGGGTAATTTTAGCAGTTACCGACTATGATTTCAAGTTAATTGCTATTTGTTAATCACAGCTTTTTTGTGCGAGTTGTTATTTATTTCAAAAACAAAGTTATCTTTTTCTGTTGTAACTTTTACTTTGTCTTTTTCTTTTAGCTCACCGGAGATCATTTTTTGCGCTATAGGAGTTACTATTTCTTTCTGTACAATACGTTTTAGAGGCCTTGCTCCATATTGAGGAGTATAACCTTTTTTGGCTATCAGAGCCAAAGCCGAAGGTGTAAGGGTTAGAGAAACCCCTTTCTCAGCAAGTCTTTGTTTTACCTCTTGTATATGCATTGAGGCTATTTTTTTCACTTCAGCTTTGGAGAGCACGTCAAAAATGATTATTTCATCAAGCCTGTTTATAAACTCAGGTCTGAAAAAGTCTTTCAATGTTTTCTCTATTTTTTCTTTTATTTGCTCGTATTGAGCCTTTTCGTCTTTTCTGTGACTGAAGCCCAAGGTTGCCATTTTGTTTATATGTTCGGCACCAAGATTGCTTGTCATAATAATTACGGTGTTTCTAAAGTTTACAGAACGCCCCTTTGCGTCGGTAAGTTGTCCGTTATCAAGAACTTGCAACAATATATTAAATACCTCGGGGTGCGCTTTTTCCACCTCGTCAAAAAGTACAACCGAATACGGTCTGTGCCTTATTTTCTCAGTCAAACTACCCCCCTCTTCGTGTCCAACATAGCCGGGAGGAGAACCTATCATTTTAGAGATGGCATGTTTTTCCATAAACTCCGACATATCAACACGTATCAGAGCATTTTCATCATCAAATAAAAACTCGGCCAGTGCTTTTGTAAGTTCAGTTTTTCCGACTCCTGTAGGACCAAGAAACAAAAACGAACCTATCGGCCTTTTTGGATCTGCAAGACCTGCTCTTGATCTTTTTATTGCATCAGCTATTTTTGAGACCGCCTCGTTTTGTCCAACTATTCGCTTATGCAAAAAGTTTTCCATTTGAGAGAGCTTTTCCATCTCAGATTGCAACATTTTCTCAGCCGGAATTCCTGTCCATTTTTGAACAACTTTGGCTACGTCTTCAGCTGTTACTTCCTCTTTTATAATAGCTTTTCCTTTGCGGAGGTTTTTTCGTTTTTGTGTTTGCAATTGCAATTCTTTTTTGAGAGCCGGGATTTTACCATGCCTTATTAAAGCGGCCTCTGCTATATCGGCTCTTGCTTCCGCCGATTCAGCTTGTTGATTTAGCTCTTGCAATGTTCGTGTTATATTTTTTATCCTGTTTAGGACCTTTCTTTCGTTCTCCCAAGCAATTTCAAGCTCAGATACAGACTCTTTTAAGTCCGCTATTTCTTTTTCAATTTTTTGCAATCTTTGTTTAGCACCTCTTTTTCCTTCTTGGGCTTCGGCAAGCAGAGCCTCTTTCTCTATTTCCAATCTTAAGATTTTTCTATCCGTATTTTTCAGTTTTTCCGGTTTGTTCTCCAGAGCGATACGCAAAGCGCTTGAAGCTTCGTCTATAAGGTCAACCGCTTTGTCAGGTAAAAATCTGTCAGTTACATATCTTGCTGACAAATTAACGGCAGAGACTATTGCTTCATCGGAAATCTTAACTCCATGATAGAGTTCGTATCTCTCTTTCAAACCGCGCAAAATTGTTATTGCATCTTCAATTGAAGGCTCCTCAACTAATACCGGCTGAAATCTTCTTGTAAGGGCTGGGTCTTTTTCAATGTGTTTTTGATATTCATTTAAAGTAGTGGCTCCTATTACTTGTATCTCACCTCTGGCAAGCGCCGGTTTAAGCATGTTTGAGGCATCCATTGATCCCTCAGCTGAGCCGGCGCCAATTATTGTATGCAGTTCATCTATAAACAAAATTATGTTTCCATCTGAGCGCTCCACTTCTTTCATTATGGCTTTTAGTCTCTCTTCAAATTCTCCCCTGAATTTGGTTCCCGCTATCAAAAGACCCAAGTCAAGAGAGACAAGTTCTTTCCCTTTTAGAGATTCGGGAACTTCTCCAAGCGCTATTTTTTGCGCCAAACCTTCAACTATTGCAGTTTTTCCAACTCCCGCCTCACCTATCAAAACGGGATTATTTTTTGTGCGTCTGGAGAGTATCTGTATCACTCTGTCAATTTCGGTTTCTCTTCCGATTGTCGGGTCAAGTTTGTTTTCGGCTGCGAGAGTTGTCAGGCTTTTTGTAAAGCGCGCAATTGCCCTGTTTTGCTTTGGTGGCTCTATATCTTTTATTTTTCCGGTTTTTATATCCGAGTATATTCTTGCAACCTCACCTCTGTTTATATCAAAATTATCCAAAACCGCTTTGGCCTCTCCGGGTCTGTCTAAAATAGCAATAAAAAGATGTTCTGTGTTTATGTTTTTTTCTCCAAATCCGGCCGCTATATGCATTGCATCATGTTGGAGAATTTGAGCTAACTCTTTTGTAAGGTAAAGTTGCATTGATGGAGACAGGGTATCTGCCGAAGCCCCTTCTTCTAAAGCGTCATATATTAGGTCATAGAGATGTATGGTGTCTACATCCATTTTCTCCAATATGGCAAGAGTAAGGCTTTCTTCTTGGGTAAGAAGCGCTGCAAGCAAATGCAAAGGGTTTACGTGATTTTGCCCGCGCTCTATAGCTATTTGGTGCGCTTTGTGCACCGCCTCTTTCGCTTTGGTTGTAAATTGCTGAAATGGCATCATATGTGGTACATTATCACAAATTGTAGCTACAAAGTCAAGGATTTTGCGTTGAAGTTGAATTTAAAGCCTCTGCAGCCGATGCCGCCTGTTGAGAGCTTTCGTCGTTTTGCGTTTGAGAGTTTTGTTGTGTGGAAGTTGAATTTTCGTCGGTGTTTTCTTCTTCAGATTCAGACTGTTTTGATTCAGACGAGTATTGGGAGACGGCTGAGAGTAAAGACCTGCCAACCAAAAACCATTTTGGACCATTGACTCTTGCAGTTTGAGTACTTATACCCAAAACCGCCCCTCCGTCAACTACCACAACAGAGCCGGGTAAAACTTCATCTGAAACGGAGATTTTAAACATTCCAACTGAAAGCTCAGATACAATTCCTTCTGAAACTGAAATTCCGTTTTTCCCACTTATTAAAATAACCGGCATTCCAAGTTCTGTTTTCTCTCCGTAGATAGATGCGGGTGCAGGCACCTTATCCCCTTTAAGCAGAAGAAGGGCTATACTTTTTTCCTCATCGGTAAAGACAACTTGTGCTTCATAAGTGTCCTCTTGTGTTTTTACAGTAAACAACTCTGCATTTGCCGACAGTGTTTTGGCGTCTGTGGCAACTAGTCCACTGTTTGAAATTGCAACACCTTTACTTAAAAACTGATCACCAAGATAAATTGAGACAACCGAAGGGGTTATTTTGTTTATGGAGTCTTTGACTATTTGAGTTCTGTCGGGAGTTTGAACAGTTTCTTTTATAACCTTTGTTACAACCTCCGGAGGAGTAACTTTTTCAACTGTTTTTACAACCGTACGTTGCACTACACGAGTTATGTCTTTCGGAGCCTGCTCCATCAAAGAGATAACAACCACTCCAGTTGTTATTGAGGAGACAAAACTCACAAGCAGAGCAAGAAGAATGATTTGTGATTTGGTAAGCTTTTCTAATTCCATTTTCAAATATTAACAAACTTTTAGCAACAGGTCTACTAACTTTTTTTAACTTTTCTGGATACAGACAACATTATACCCACAGAAAACAAAAATGTTGCCAAAGATGAGCCTCCCTGACTTACAAAAGGCAGTGGCAGACCGGAGAGAGGCGCCAACCCCAAAAGAGCGTACATATTGAAAAACGCTTGAAATACTATAAGGAATGTTAAACCAAATAAAAGAAAACTGCCAAAATAATCGGGCGCTTTTGAGGCCAAATACAAGCCTCTGCCCAAAAACAGCAAGTAAAGAAGTAACAAAAACAAAGCACCTACCAAGCCAAACTCTTCGGAGTAAACCGCAAAGATAGAGTCGGTTGTAGGTTCAGGCAAGTATTGAAATTTTTGAACAGATTGCCCAAAACCTCTGCCAAATACTCCGCCGGAGCCTATTGCTATTAAAGATTGAGTTATTTGATATCCGCTTCCTTGTGTGTCGGCAAACGGATTTAAAAATGTGGTAAACCTCTCTAGTACATACGGCCTGAACATTGCCAAAACTAAAATTCCTGCAATGCCCAAGGCGCCAACGAATGTTAGGTGCTTTATCGGAGCGCCGGATATGAAATATAAAGATAAAATGGCTGCAGCTGTTATAACCAAAGTTCCGGTATCAGGCTGTGCCAACAAAAGCAAAGAAACCGCGGTTAAAACTGCCAAAATCGGAAGAAGCCCAAATTTGTAATCCTTTATTTTTCTATGATGAATTGACAGCCAAGAAGATACCAGTATAACCGTTGCAATTTTTAAAAGCTCCGAAGGCTGAAAAGAAATTCCAAAAACTGAAATCCATCTTGTTGCACCTCCTGCGGAGACACCTATACCCGGGACAAATACAAGAGCTGTTAAAATCATTGCAAACCCAAAAAAGTACCAAGATATTTTTCGCCAAAGTCTGTATGGTATTTTAGATGCGATAGCCATTGCCACAGCGCCTACTCCAAACCCCAAAGCATATTGGCTAAATATGGCTGATTTAAAAGTTGCAAATCCTTTTGGTATAAGACCCAAAGAGGCTGAGAAAAAAATAGTTGCCCCCCAAACAGTTAGCAGCAGAACAGACAAAAGAAGCCATCTGTCAATTTGTGTTTTTTTTACTCTCATTATCCGACAAGCGCTATAATAAACCCTACAAACCCGAAAATAATTGACAAAACCCAATACCTCATGACCACTTTCTCCGGTGGCCAACCGCTGGCTTCAAAGTGATGATGAATTGGAGCGACTTTAAAAACTTTCCTATGGAAAAATTTTTTGGAGAAAATTTGAATTATATTTGAGGCCACTGTCATAACAAGCAGAGCCCCCACAATCGGCAAAACCGCTATTCCTATTCCTCCGCCGAGCGAGTCTGTCATAAAAGCAACTGTTGCCAGAGTCAATGTAATTCCCATGGTTCCGGTTTCACTCATGAAAAACTGCGCAGGCGGAATGTTGTACCACAGAAAAGCCAGTGTGGCCCCCAGCATTGCGGCGGTAAATGCCGCGAGGTCAATTTGATCTTGGTATAGGGCTATGCCGGTGTAGACGGCAAAAATTGTGCTGAAGACTCCACCTGAGAGACCATCAAGACCATCTATAACTCCGCTTGCATAAAGAGCCAAAGACAAAATAACAAAAAAAACAATAACAAAAGGACCCAAATACAAAACACCATCAAAAGGAATTGATATTCCGTCAACTCCGAGTTTTGCATAAAACCACCACCCTACAAAAGAAGAAAGCAAAACAACAAACAATAATCTTCTTTTTAAAGAAAGACCGTTACCATGGGAAGCAACATCAAGATAATCATTAAAAAGTCCCACCAAAGAACCCAAAATAAGAACAAAAAACGGTATCCAAGTTTGAGAACGACTCAAGAAATTTAATTTTTCCGTTACTTTACTTGGGAAAAATATTGACAGAAGTACAATAATGGCAACGGTTATGATAACACTTCCCCAAACAACTATACCGCCCATTCGGGGTATTCTTTTTTCTTTTTCTTTATGAATTTTATTGAATTCAACCGCTTCTGTTCCATCAAAGGCCACTTTGCCAGCTTTTTTCTTCCATACTTTGTATTGATTTAGTTTGGAAATTAAAACAGGCGCTATAATAAGCCCGGTTGCAAAAGCTAAAATTGCAGGAAGTATAACCTTTACAATATTTTCTATCAGCATAACAAACAGTATACTTACGCTTTGTAGTTTTGGCTAGTGTGTGGATAAATGTTCGTCAAAATCAATCCTATCTTTTTTAACGTAATCATACGTTGCGTTTATAAGTTTTATCATGTCATCAAATCTGCCTTGTTTGGTTGAACCGAGCACAACTGCAACATATCTGTGTCCAAGTCCCAAATCAAATGCTACAACCAGATTTCCTCCCGCCAGATCGGTGTACCCTGTTTTTCCGGCGACAAATCCCGGCATATCACTTAGCGCTTTGTTGGTGTTTATCGCTTCTAGTTTTAAATCTTCATTTGTAAACGGCATTTTCTCGTATGCAGTATTTTCAAGCACATCGGGTATCTCCGCCAAAGCTATTAAAAACAACTTTACCACATCAACTGCAGAACCGACCGCTCCGGGCTGAAAGTCACTCTCATCAAGACCTGACGGATTGATAAAGTAGGACTGTTTCAGGTTTAATTGCAAGGCAAATTTATTCATTTGCGAGACAAAATCAATATTTTTTTCTTTTTCCAAAAAGGAGGCAAGCTCGTTTGCCAACTCGTTTGAAGAAGTTATCAACATAAAAGCCAGAGCGTCTTTTTTTGTCCATAATTTGCCCGCAAAAGGAATAACTTTTTTATTACTCGGAAGCAGTGAATTTGCTACGGTTGCTGTCATCAGTTTTGTAATTGATGCTAAAGGCAGCTGTGCATTTGGGTTTTTTGCAAATAAAATTTTATCGGAGTTTACATCATATACCACCGCTGACTTGGCTTGCAGTTGCAAATTGTCAAACGGAGACGGTGGCAATATAGCGGCTACCGCCGAGACTTGTCTGCTTTGTGCAGTAAACAAA
>WFWK01000063.1 GCA_015491135.1 Patescibacteria group bacterium
ACGGTGTTTAGTCCATACACTTTATAGAACTCCTCCGAGGAAGAGACAGCGGTTCCCGTCATTCCGGCTAGTTTTTTGTACATTCTAAAGTAATTTTGATATGTGATTGATGCAAAAGTTTTTGATTCTTGTTGTATTTTTACTCCTTCTTTTGCCTCTATGGCTTGGTGTAACCCTTCGCTCCAGCGCCTGCCCGGTTGCATTCTGCCCGTGAACTCGTCAATAATTACCACCTCTCCATCTTTTATCAAATAGTGAGTATCTCTTTTAAAGAGAGCTTTTGCGCGCACAGCGGTTTCAAGATGGTGCACATATTTTATTCCTTTATCTGTGTATATATTCTCCACACCCAAGAGTTTTTCGGCCTTAGTTATTCCGGCATCCGTCAACTGTATTGCCCTTTGCTTTTCGTCAACGGTATAGTCTTCCCCCTCTTTTAGGTGACGAGCTATATCTGCAAATTTTATATACAAATCCTCAGCCTCGGATGAGGGCGCAGAGATAATAAGCGGGGTACGCGCCTCGTCAATCAAAATTGAGTCAACCTCGTCAACTATTGCAAAATTGTGTCCTCTTTGTCTTATCTCCTGAGATGAATAAGAGAGATTATCTCTGAGATAATCAAAGCCGAATTCTTGATTTGTTCCGTATACAATATCGGCCTGATACGCCTCTTTTCTTGAAACCGGGGTAAGAAGAGTCTCTTCAACTTTAAAAGAACCCTCTTCATCTCTGATCGTATCTAGCTCACTGCCTTGCTCTGTCGGCGTATACAAAAAAGAAGCCTCGTGATTTAGCACACCGACACTCAACCCTAAAAAGGAGTATATCTGACCCATCCAAACCGCATCACGACGGGAAAGATAATCATTTACCGTCACTACATGAACACCTTCGCCTGTCAGAGCATTTAGATATGCCGGCAATGTTGCAACCAAGGTTTTACCTTCTCCGGTGCGCATCTCGGCAATATCTCCTTGGTGCAACACCGCCCCACCTATTATCTGTACATCATAATGGCGCTGGTTCAGTGTGCGCTTAGAGGCCTCCCTTACGGTTGCAAACGCCTCGGGCATAATATCATCAAGAGTTTCCCCTTTTGAGAGACGTTCTTTAAACTCAGCTGTTTTGGCTTTCAGTTGCTCATTAGACAATTTAGAGATTTCACTTTCAAAAGCATTCACCTTATCCACCACCTTTTGCGCCTTCTTTAGCGCATGTTTGTTTTCATCTCCAAATATTTTCTGTAAAATTTTCATAAACTTATATTACACAAATAATTACTTAGCGCCAGTTTTTTTAGCTCCTAAAAGAGTGAAATTGCGTAAAATTTTACTCATCTCCGGCATATCTTTTACAACTTTCTCCGGTGTAGCGCCGTTTAGATATTGAGGGTACTTTTTTAGTCTGTCCAGAAGAGTTTTTTTGTTTAACTCTGGGTGAAATTGTAGCGTATACACATTAGTAGCATATTTTATAACGGCGCAACTGCACCTCTCGCCTTTAGCCAAAACCTTTGCCTGTTTGGGGCAACCAAACAGAGCATCTTGATGCATATATGCGGCGAAAAATTCTTTATCAACCCCTTTAAACAGCGGATCTTTCTGCCCTCTCTCATTAAGTTCAACTTTAAACGAGCCGGCCTTGCCCCTGCATTTGTCCTTTTTAACCGGCGCACCAAAAACAGAACCGAAAATTTGGTGTCCAAAGCAAATTGCCAAGGTGGGTTTTCTCTCTCGCACTATTTTTTTAACTAAAGGAGTAAGCAAGCACGACAAGCCCAGGGCCAAAATTCTCTCATCTTTTGTGTTTTGCCCTTCAAAGGAAAGCTCTGAGCCACCAAAAATTACACTATCGTATTTATCAAGATCTACATTTGTCTGAAAAGATGCTGGATCTAGAGCATCAAATGAGACTATCTCCGCCTCAACTCCGGCGCTTGAAAACGCTTTTTTAAACGTATTTTTCTCTTGCGTCGCTTTTTTTCTTTCTTTACGAAATTGTACTAACAGTATCTTTCTTTTTATTTTTTTCATATGTCTTTGCGTTTTAAATAAACAAAAGGTACATTACTGTACCATAAAATGCCTTGAAATTCAGCTCTAATTGTAACTTTTTACATTATTCAATTCTCAACCGCATTTTGTAAAAAAGCTTTAAACTTTTCTTCTCTGTCGTACTCGTTTGTAAAATGTTTGCCAAAAGATGAAAAAGCCGGACTAAAAAGCAGTATACCGCCTCTTGCGTTCTCTAAAGCCTCTTTAACTGCTTGCTCAAAATCATCGTAGATTTTAACAGGAGCACTTAAATGCTCTGTGAGTTTGCGACTTCCCGACTCATCTACAAGAAAGACTTCAGAGCAATGCTTGTCTATGGTCTCTGCCAGCTCATCAAGTGGTAGATTTTTGTCGGTCCCACCGGCAAGAAGTGTTATTTTTTTATTCTCTGCAGAGAGTGCCTTAATGGCCTCAGAGGTTGATTTTGGAGTTGTGGAGTTGTTGTCATTGTAAACTGCAACCTCTTTGAAGTTTCCCAAAAACTCCAGTCTTCCGGGAACCCCCTTAAACTGCTCCAGCGCTATTTTTATCTCTGACTCCGGTACTCCAACCTGAGAGCAGGCCTCGCGCGCAAGGGCTGCATTTTCTCTGTTGAAAACACCGGGTAAATTTATTTTCCAAGATGAGGGAATCGGCACCGCCTCAATTGGCTCAACCGGGGGCTCATGTTTTGTAAAATACTTTTTATCTACATTGTCTCCAACAAATAAAATGTCTCCATTTATATATTGCTGGTATTTGTAAATATTTGCTTTGTCAGCGAAATACTCTTCCATATCTGTATAATAGTTTAAATGATCGGGATAAAAATTCGTAAAAACCGCTATATTGGGGCTTACTTTTTCTATTCCAAAACCGTGCAGTTGCCACGAATCAAGCTCTAAGACAACGATGCTTGAGTTGTCAATTTTTGGCAACAAAGAAAGAGTTGAGACTCCGGGAATATTACCGGCTAAAAAAACCTGTCTATCTGCTGCCAATGAAGATATTTTTAATATGTGATAGATCATGTGCGCAACCGTACTTTTTCCTTTTGTTCCGGTTATACCAATGATGGTCGCCCCTTTCTCTTTTGCTTTTTTTGCAAACAGGGCGGTGCTCATGGTAACTTTTGCCCCTTGTTTTTTTGCATGACGCAGAAACTCATTGTCAGGCCTTATCCCGGCTGAGAATAAAACCAGATCTCTTTTTTCAAAATCTTGCTTTCTATGCCCTCCTAAACGGAGGGTGAGATGCGTTTTTGCATTTGGGTGCTCCATAAGTTTAGCAACCGAAGGAGCGAGTTCTTCTTTTGTTTTTTTGTCAGTGACCAAAACGTTTGCTCCGGCATCAAGAAAAAACAGAACATCTCCAACACCACGCCCCAAAAGCCCCAGTCCCATTTGTGTTATGTTTTTGTTTTTAAATTCGTCCATGTTTATTTTGTGCCGTGAGGGAGATTTGAACTCCCACTCCCTTACGGGAACTAGCTCCTGAAGCTAGCGCGTCTACCTGTTCCGCCATCACGGCTCCTGTTAAGTATATGAAAAAACAAATTATTTTCCAGTTTTTCCGGCTTGTGCGCGCGCGAGCTGGCGCATATCTTCATATCTGTCTCTTTCGTCAACTATTTCCGTACGAATTATCTCCTCCAAAATATCCTCCAGGGTTATAAC
>WFWK01000064.1 GCA_015491135.1 Patescibacteria group bacterium
AGGTTTGCTTTGCCCACACCATACTACAACGTATAACTACCTTACATTCTCTGCGACGCTTTACCATTCACAACATCTTTATTACATATGCGAATTGGTGTGTATGGTGCGGGTGAACTCCCCGTCACACACTTCGCTTCGCTTGTGGTGCCGGGGGCGGGACTCGAACCCGCACAGCCTAGGGCCAGGAGAGTTTAAGTCTCCCGTGTCTACCAATTCCACCACCCCGGCATAAATTAACTAATGAACATATTATAACGTATCGTTATCAATTTTTACCCAGCATATCGCTGGCAATGTGCCGGGTCACCACCCCGGCAACTGAAACATATAATAAATGATAAATTAGAAATAACAAATGCAAATCAAAAAACTTTTAATCTTGCAGATTAAATTTATCTGCCAAGCCCTTCTCCGGAGCAAACAAAATCGCCAAAGCGGGCAAAATATACAAAAGCGCAAAATACAAATAAAATTTATTATCTCTTTGAGGAATCGCTTTTACAGTGCTTGCCGAGTTTATATTTTGTTTTAGCTCCGGCTTATTGTACGTAATCTGTTTTTTTTGAATTTTAGACTTGTTTTTTTGATTCACCTGCAAAGATAGATTTTGTGAGGAGTTTGCATATTGAGTAGCTTGTCTTTGTATTTTAATTTCCGACTTTGCAGGTATGCTAGCAACTGAAGAGCTTGCGCTTTTCCCTATAATGCCCTCAGACGTTGAAGTTGCTTGCTCTGTTGTAAATTCTAAAATGGGATATTTTTTCTTTTGAGGAGTTTCAAGGTGCCATTCATACTCCGGATTAAACCCTAAAATGGTAAAAGTTGAGTTTGCGTCTTTGGCTATCAAACTAAACTCAGGAAATACAAAACTACCGTTTGAATGCTTTATTGTCCATTTTGAGATATCTATATCGTGAGAGCTTTTATTGTGCAGGGTAAGTGAATTTTTGTGTGCCTCAAAATAAAGCTTCGGCGAGATGACTTTGATTTTTCTTACCTCTTTGGCAAAGAGATTATTTTGGCTAGTGTAGGCTACAATCATAAAATCTCCTGGATAAAGAAAACTGTGCCTTACTTTAAACCCCTCTTCTTTTGTGCCATCGCCAAAGTTCCAAACTACATTTGAAGAAACTCCTTCTCCTTGCGAATCATAAACTTCTGCAAAAAACAAAACCGGGGTATAAAGAGTTGCGATCTCATCAAATTTAGCTTTTAAAAATAAAGCAGGGGCGGGTTTTAACGTAACGGTTTTAAATGTGACATTTTTAGGCTTCAAATACTCATCATCTGAAACACTTGAAGTATTTTGGTTGCTTGTAGAGTTTAAAGTGGAGTCAACCGAAGAAGATGAAGTGTTACCAGCGGAAAAACACAACTCACCCTCATCAAAACCGTCATCATTTTTATATTCCGCAACAGAGACAACATTCCCCTCAGCATCAATTAATTTAACGATCTGCTCTTTATTGTTAAGAGACATAACCGTATCTATAACCGTACCATCATACAAAGAGGCTACAGTATCAGCCTTATTGGCAAGATAAGCGCTCTCCCCCGAATCAAGAGTCAACGACCCTCTTCCACCTTTCTCGGGTGGCTCAACCAAATTATGGTTGGAGCCATCAAAAAATTTCCAACCTTTTATTGAAATGGGGGCATCTCCTGTGTTTTCTATCAGAATCCACTCTCCTTCCGTATCAGACCCTACGGGATTACACATTATCTCTTTTATGACCACGGAAGCAGATGTGACATTGACATTTAAAAACAATAAAAACAATACTGCTTTCAATGTATGTTGTATCATATATCATCACGTAGAATCTGTCGCAAAAGCTCTTCTGAAAGCTCGTCTGTTTTCGGCCTTACAGGCTCGGGAGTATTTTGCTTTTTTGTATTATCTTGAAATTTGCCATTGTCAAACCTTTTATCATCTTCCGTCTTGGGAAGGTTTGGCTTTTTCTCTTGGGTTTGCGTATTTGCTTTTGACTGTGGCACATCTTTAACGTTTGAGTTTGCGTTAAGTGATGCCTGCTCTTTTGCGTCTTTCTTAGATTCTGTTTTTGCAAACAAACTCTCAAGTGCCGCTTTCAACTCTTGTTTTGATTTATCTTGTTTTGTCGTTTGTTTGGAGTTGTTTGTTTTTGATGGTTTACCACCCTTTGTTTCTGCCGGAGGTTTAATTAACTTTCCATTTTGGGTTTTTTGGTTGTTTGTCAGTTTTGTCTTTTGTGTAAAACTATCTCCGGCTTCAGCCTTGGTTTTGTTTTTAACACTTTTGTCTGTTGCAACATCTCCGGATTGTTTGTCACCTTTGGACGCGCTCTGTGCAGAAGAGTTAGATTTAATTTTTGCAGATTGCAAAATGTTTTTAGGAGCAGGTTTTGCATTTTTGTTTTGAGAGTTATTTTGTTTGTTTTGTGCAATAGGTTTGTTTTGTGTTGGTGCTCTCTGTTGTGTAGCATTTTTTATTGCCTCATCTCCCGCTCTTGTTGCAACCTCGCTCAACATTTTCTCAACATCCGCTCTTTTTCTTCCATATGTCTCTTGGGAATGTTTTATAATCTCGTGCTTAAACGAAAACGGTGGCATATCAAGCGGGGGTAATGTGCGAGCCGAGAAGGGTTTGGAGCCCACACCGTCTATCATTAAAGTCAAATAAATTTGCGCAAACCCTAAATTCACCAAATCTTCAGCGGTAAACGTTGGCTCAAAAATGGTTTTTAGCACTTCTGCATCAAACGGACCAACTCTGAAAGATATAGTGGTTCCAACGTTTCCAAAAACAGCGGCTCGTATGTTTTCTTCAACCTGCTCTATATACTGATGCGCTATTGTCAAAGAAAGTTTGTATTTCCTCGCTTCAGATAAAATATTTGCAAAAGAGTCATTTGCTATAGATTGAAATTCGTCAACATAAAAATAAAACGGTGGCAGAGCATCAAGCTCAGCTTGTGACATCTCCGCGCGACTCATGGCAGAGAGATAAATTTTGGTGGTTAAAATGCTTCCCAACAAATCCGCATTTTGCTCACCCATTCTTCCTTTTGAGAGGTTTACTATCAAAATTTTCCTCTCATCCATTGCGCGTCTTATATCAAAAGTTGATTTTACCTGCCCTATTATGTTTCTAACCAAAGGATTGCTTGTAAATTGACCTATTTTATTTTGAATTGCCGGTGTTGCCTCTTGTACATACCTGTCCGTGTACCCGGCAAACTCCTCTTCCCAAAATCTCTTTACAATTGGGTCGGAAATGGCGGAGACCACCTTTTTTCTGAATGTCTTGTTTGAAAGCATTCTGTTTATATCAATCAAGGTTGTGTCCGGATACTCCAAAAGAGCCAAAAGAGTATTTTGCAAAATATACTCCATTCTAGAGCTCCAAGCATCAACCCAGATTCTTTTGAAAGCGCTCATCAAACCCGCCACAACCAAGTGTCTTTTATCATATCCAACATCTTCCATTACGTTAAATCCAAGCGGGTAGTCCATATCAAACGGCGCAAAATAAATTACATCTTTTATTCTCTCTTCCGGGACATAATCCAGTAGTTTTGATGCGGTTGAACCATGGGGATCTATAAAGCACAACCCTTCTCCACTTTGAATGTCTTGAATAGCCAAATTCTCAAGCAAAGTTGATTTACCCATTCCGGTTTTACCGATTACATACATGTGACGCATTCTGTCTTTGGCTTTTATTCCAAAAGGAACTCTTACCCCGCGAGAATCTGTTGTGGCAAAATATGATATTTTCTCAGGGTCGTAAGTGTACTGCATAGGTTTAGTATATCACAAAAAAGAAAACGCAAGCTCTGCGCCTGCGTTTTTCTAACTACGAAAACAGCCACCAAAACGTCCAAATGTTTATAAGCAGTACAATCAAAATTATGATGACTTTGTACATGGTGCCCTCCAGCGTTTGAGTTGAGTCTGCGCAAAGTATATACAAATAAGTAAAAATGACAAATTTACTCCCCGGGATTTGGCTTTAAAGCTTCAATGGTATAAATATTTGCAGGATTCCACAGAAGCCAAGAGGAGAGCCCGGCATCATAGACCGCTTGTATTTGGTCTCTTACCGCTTTTGCGTCATAGATGCCTCCATAGTCAAAGTCTTGCAACCATGGACGTAAAACTTTTTTTGGATCTTTGGCCGGTTTTTTGTACAAACCGTCTTCAGTTTTTTCTTTAAATGCAAACGAAAATACAGGAGTAGTTGTGGCTTTAAGTCTTTCTGCTGACTTTGTCATGGAATAAAAGATAACTCTGTAGACATTTTTGTTGGGATTATCCATTCCCAAAAAACCTCTCGGATAATGACTCGGGTATACCATCGGAGAGAGAATATCAAAATAACTCTCGGCTCTCTCCTGTATTTGTCCTATCCACAGGTCATCGTAATTTGTTGTTGTCATTCCAAACAAATCGGCAGACAAAACCGGCTTATGTTTTGTATCCAACCATCTTAATTCTCTACTTAAATACCTGAAAAACTTTTCAAGCTCCGCCGATTTATCCGCAACAACTCCATCTACTCCAGATCTGCTATAGTAGACATCATTCATCGGGCCATCTGACGGGTATCTTATATAGTCAAAGTTCAACTCATCAAAACCTATAGCATGAGCTTCTTTCGCTATCTCAACAATGTATTTCCAAAATTTACGAGAACCAACATCTATAAAAGACAAACCTTTATGATCCTTCCATGGAGTTGTTGTAGCGCTTTTTTTGTGTACCGCCTCTTCGGGAAAGGTTTGCGCGTAAAGCGGATCTTGGAAAACCGTGATGCGAGCTATGACATATACCCCTCTGTTATGCAACTTTTCTATCCATTTTTTCAAATCTTTTATTTTACACCCCTTTCCGCCTTTTAAAATTACAGGATTATCAGTTTCAAATGAAATTGTACCGGTGTAATCCTTTACATCTATTACAACAGAATTAATTTCGGTTTTTTCAAGCAAGTTTTCTATATGTTCTCTTATTTTTTTTGAAGTAGCGCCACATTGAGAAACATAAACTCCTTTTACATGTTCTGGTTGTTTGACATAATTAGGTTCTTGTTTTTTTTCTTCCTTTTTGAGAACTGTGTTTGATTTAGGTTTTTCAATTGCTTGGCCTTCAAATTTTGTATAAAAAATAAATACGGGCACAAAAGCGGATACCAACAAAAGCGTACCTGCCACAGAATATGTCATTTTTCTCTTCATCAATCATTGTGTTTTAATGCTATTTCCTCTTCGGATTCAATATCATTATGTTCTTTATCTGAGAAATTGTTGCGTGCATTCTCTTCGTAAACTTTTTCACTATTTGACATTTCAATGAATACTTTTTTAAGTTTTTCAAAATAAAGCAAATATACAATAAGCGCTACTGAAATAGCGCTGAACATGGTTGCCAATCTGGATTGTAAAACGAGAGGTAAACCGGAAACCGGCAAAAAAATTATTAACAAGTTGATAAAGATTATAAAACGAAGAGTTTTCATTGAGACTTATTTTACAAGGTTGAAAAATAAGTGCAACTTTTACAAAATATTGATTTTTTGTGGATGAGTTATTATGGGTAGACCCGCACCATACCCGAGCTTATCATGTTTTTGTGCACTTATATTTTTACTCATTATTTTAAACTTTGAGCATTAAACATAACAAAAAGTGTTATGTAAACTGTTAAAAACATGGCACCATTGGCGCCTTAAGCTCGGGTATGGTATGGGTAGACCCGCACCCTGACTTTGCCATAGTAAAAGCTTTGCTTTTACAAAGTAAACACCCCCAAGGGGTGTATAACATGGCATGTTTGAATTCTGATAAGATATAGTGGCTTTGTTGGGATGTTGAAGCGGGTAGAGGGAATCGAACCCTCGTCTCAAGCTTGGGAAGCTTACGTCATACCACTAGACCATACCCGCTTGATTACCGATTATAAAACTTGCCAAAAAGTTTATCAAGAAAATTTTTTGGTTTCTCTTTTTGAGTTTCGACTTCTTTGTTTTTTCTATAAAGATCCTCCGTATCATCAACCAAAATCAAAACTTTCTCCCCTTCTTTCCCTACATCAAAAGTCTCACGCAAAATCTCTTGTAGTCCTACTTCGCTGGCAAGAGCCGCTTTTTGTTTTTTTAGATAATCAAACCTGTCATTCACTTTTTTCAATTGCTGTTGCAACACCATCTGTCTTTCGCTTATTGCTTGTTCCCGAGTTTTCGCTTCCCACAATTTAGGAGCCAAAGCCACAATAAAAACAAACAAAATAAAAGTTACAACAAAAGATGAAAGAACTTTTTTAACCAACCTTTTCTCTCTGGTATTTAACATAAAATTAGTATACAATAGACTTGTTTCCATACAACACAAAGTGCATTTTAGGCAATTTTTGAGCGAGACGCAGTTGAGGAAACCGAGCAAATACAGCGCATTTGCGAGTGTTGACGAAACAAGTCGCAGCCAAAAATTGCCAAAATAAACAAAGTGCTTGTTTGGAAATAAGTCTAATAAAAAACATGAGTTTTCTTTTTCACAAAAACACAACCAAAATAATAAAAATTCTCTGGGCCATTTTGGCTATCCTTATTATCTTGAGTATGACTTTGGTTTTTGCTCCGGGATTATTTGGGTAAAATTACCTCTCCTTTCTCAATACTTTCAAAAACACATCGTTTGGTATATGCACCTTTCCTCTTGAGAGCATTTTCTTCTTTCCCTTCTTTTGTTTTTCAAGCAACTTCATTTTGCGAGTAACATCTCCACCGTAGAGTTTGGCGGTAACATCTTTGCGAAGCGCGCTTTTTTTGCGACTTGCCACTATCTTTCCTTGCACTTTGGCTTGAATTTTTAAAACAAACTGCTGTCTTGGCAACACTTCATCAAGTCTCTCAACCATCGCTTCCGCCTCTTGTCTTATTCTTTGTTTTGAAATTACTCTTGTAAAAGCCGGTGATACCTCTTCTGCTATCAATACATCCATTCTGACAACATTTGCCAACCTCCAAGACGAAACTTTATAAGAGATTGAAGCAAACCCTGAAGACACATTTTTAATCTTATCAAACAAATTACGCATAAGCTCTCTCAGTGGGAGCTCAACAGAAAGTCTGGCTCTCCCATCGGGCATGGTCTCCGTCTCTTTTACATCAGCCTCATGGTCATGGAGTATTTGCATTACAGATCCAAGATATTCCGGTGGCAAAATAACAGTCATATCCGCCCACTTCTCATACACACTTTCAACTTCGCTTTCATCCGGAAAATGCATTGGAGCATAAATTACTTTTTCCTCACCGGTTTTATACACAACCTTGTACGATACGGCAGGTAACGTGACTATCAAAGACAGCCCAAATTCTCTTTTTAATCTTTCGGTTATTATCTCCATATGAAGCATTCCCAAAAATCCGAGCCTGAAGCCCCTGCCTACCATACCGGAAGACTCTTCCTCATAAGAGAGCGCAGAGTCACTTAAACGAAGCTTCTCAAGCGCTTGCTTTAATAAAGTAAGGTCATCTTGGCTTTCCGGATAAACACTTGCCCAAATAACCGGTTTAACTTGCATAAAACCGGGCAAGGATTGCAGTTTGCCGTTTTTTGCAAGAACAGTATCACCAACTTGTGCTATACCAGGTTTTTTGATTCCGGTTATTATGTATCCTATATCTCCCTGAGTGAGGCTGTCTGCAGAGGTCTCCTCTGGTTTAAAAATTCCAACTTCAAGCGCTTTGAACTCCTCTTTTGCAACTGAAAGTTTATAAGTCTCTCCTCTTTTGAATTCACCGTCAAAAACGCGTACATACAAAATAATGCCCCTGTGATCTGAATATTGAAAATCAAAAATCAAAGCGCGCGGTTCACTCTCCCCTTTTTCAGGAGCGGGAATTTTCTCTATTATGGCATTTAGCAAATCTTCTACACCCTCACCGGTTTTACCAGATGTTAAAATTATATCTTCTTCGTCACAGTTAAGCTCCAGGGCAAGCTCAGCTCTGACATCATCAACACGCGCTAAAGGAGCATCAACCTTAGAGATGGCCGGCACAATAACAAGACCTTGTTTTTTTGCTTCAGATAATGTTGAGAGAGTTTGTGCTTGTATTCCTTGTGTTGCATCAACAAGCAAAACCACTCCCTCTATCGCCGAAAGTGCCCTTGAGACTTCATATGAAAAATCTATATGCCCGGGAGTGTCTATCAAATTTAAAGTATACCCTTTGTACTTCATTTTAGCCGGGGCCATTTTTATGGTTATTCCCCTTTCTCGCTCCAGTTCCATAGAATCAAGTGTTTGCTGTTGCAAGCTACGCTTTGGAACAGTCTCAGTAATCTCAAGCATACGATCGGCAAGTGTGCTTTTGCCATGATCAACATGCGCTATTATCGCAAAATTTCTTATTTTATCTATCTCAAGCATAGCTTTTTTTAACTTATTCTTTCGTTTTCAGCAAGCGTTTTTTCATGCCCAAAATCAAAGATTTAACTTCATAAACTCCCAAAAAATACAATATAAAAACCCAAAGCAAAACCGCAAAAAGTCCGAATAAAACAAGCATCACAAAAAGCGAAATGCTTTCCATATTCTCCAGCAACCTACCGGCGGTTTTTAAATAAAAATACAAAATAAATAAAGATAAAGCCAACTTTCCTATAAAAACAAAAGGTACTTTTAAATCAAATTCTTTTATACTTTTGAAAAAGAGAAAAGTGAAAGACATAAAATACCCAACGGCCACCGATGCCGCAACACCAAACAAACCAAACTTTGCTACCGTTGCATTTGCCAAAAACAAAGATAAAACTGCAAACAATATATTAGCAACAAGCGGTACAATGACCTTCTCCTGCGCATACCAAGCTCTACTAAACAAAAGAAAAGAACTCTGAAAAGGTATCGCCAACGCTATAAGAGAAAATGTTAAAGCAAGCAGATTGATATTGCTTTCCCCAAAAGCTGAGACTCCGACGATAATCTCAAATATGTATTTAGACCAAAGCACAAGTATTAAAGTTATCGGCATACTCCAAAACATCAAATGTCTCCAAGAACTCAAAAGAGTTTCTTTAAATTGGTTTTTGTCACCGTTTGCATACGCCAGAGAAAGTGTTGCAAACGAAGCCGTAGAGTAGCTTCCGCCTAAAGCGTTTAGTGCAGTGTGGGCCATGTCATAGGCGAGCTGGAAAATGCCCAAAGCACCGGCTGAAGTTAATGATGCTACAGAAGCAAGGAAAACGTTGGTTATTTTTTGAAAGAAAAGACCGGCAGTCCTGGGCCAAGATTTTTTAACTATTTTGAAAAAAGTGGAAAAATCAGGTTTGGCCTTAAGTAAACAAAGTCTTTGCGTTTTTAAAAAAACAAGGGGTACCAACAAATGCAAAAAAGCCCCCAAAAGAACAAAAAATGCCACACCTCTCAAGCCCCACATGGGATAGAAAAACCACATTCCGACAATAATACTTAACGAATACAAAACCGGAGACAGGCCAAAAAGTACAAACCTAGACTTAATTTGCAACATTGAAGATAATATATTTGAAACCCCCAAAAGAAAAACTTGCAACAGAAGCAGTCTGCTTATAAATACCAACTCAGATGATAAAGAAGATTTCATCAATGTTGGAAACTTCCAAACAAGAAAAGCGGGTGTGATTAAAAAAGCGAAAAATGCAACCACAGAGAAAACAAACAAAAAAGTCATAGAAAGCGAAGCTATGAAATTCTTTTGTTCGAGCTCATCTCTCCTTTTTGATAACTCCGGAACTAACACAAAAAGAGAAACAGACAAAACGGTAAGCGCAAAAACCAAATCCGGTAGATAAAAAGATGCGTACCAAATATCTAAAAGCTCTGATGCGCCCAAAGAGTTTGCAAAAATGTTTGTGCGCAAAAGAGCGAGTACA
Source organism: Patescibacteria group bacterium (assembly GCA_015491135.1). Taxonomy (GTDB): domain Bacteria; phylum Patescibacteriota; class Minisyncoccia; order Phycocordibacterales; family UBA2100; genus S143-145. The sequence goes on from WFWK01000064.1 coordinate 9,906, forward strand.
GCGGAGACGGCAGAGAAAAAAAACAAGATGTACGCAGCAACATGAATGTTGGAGTTTTTTCCAAGCATGGCTAAAGAATAACACAACAAGCGAAATTCATAAAGAAAACTCTTCAGCTAACAGCGCTCTCGCCAACATGCAACACCAAATGCTACTTCAACACACAATATGTGCAGATAAACTCCGTCCCTACTTTGTGTGTCCAGGTATTTACGAAACTGTTATTTTAAAAACGGCATTTTTAATTGTTGTCTGTTGGGTCCAGAAAGTGGTTTAGGTATCTGGGGTGGCTGTCTTCGTCTCTGGCGCCTTTGAGAAAAGCTTGTTTTTGCTCGGGAGAGATTTTGACTCCGGAGAGTTTTTCATACTCTTTTAAAATGTTTAAGTGCAAATTTCTGTGAGCCGACACTTCATATGCGCTGGAGAGTATCGGGGAGAAAAGAAAAATGAAAGATATGGCTAGTGTTAGAATTCGCTTATTTTCCATAATTTTGTTTGATTATTTTGCGTAAACAAAATTCTGTATGGATATTTTTCATCTTTACTGTTCTTTATATACAAAGCGATGTCTGACACAAACTGCTTTCTGCTTATTATATTTTTTTCATAAGTTGCTATAAAATCTTGTGCATTTCCACTTTCAACCCAATCCTCCATCTCTTTTTTTGCTTCTTCTTGTTTCCAAGGAAGATAGTATTTGCTTGCAAGCTCCGAGTCTTTTTGTTTGAGGGCTTGGACAAAAAGCTCTAGAGTCTCCTCGGGGGTTTTGCCTCCGTATGTATCTTGTTTTAAAAGTTTTGTCTCTTCTTCTATTGATTTTTGTTTTAGTTTTTCATATTCAACAGCATCTTGGTAGAGTTTTCTGTATTTGGCGGTGGAGTTTTGATACATTCTCTCTATTTCTTGGTCGGTTTTCCAGTTTGTGTATATTCCAAAAGAGATATATGCAATAGCTGGTAATGCAAAAGCAAACAATATTAAAAAGAGTTTTTTCATAAAGTGATTTTAGCAAAAGAGTAATTAAAGAGAAAATTTTTGTGTGTATAACTTAATCATTGGGCAATAATATGTAAAAGCCCGCGTTAGGGCGCGGGCTTGTTTTTAATTTTCATTAATCGGGTTTTTATCTGTTTGCGGTTTTTGCTGCGGTTCTTTAACCGGAGGCTCGGCAGTTGGAGTTGTGTCCTCCTTTGGCAATTTATCAGATCCTAAAGATTTTAATAATTCCTTAACGGTATCGGAATCCGGATTAAACTTAAGAACTCTCTCAAGAGCAACTTTGGCCTCTTGTTTGTTGCCAAGCTTGATGTCTGTTAAAGCCAAGTAATAAAGCGCGTTTGCGTAATTTGGGTTTAGAAGTACCGCACGCCTTAGAGCATCTGCTGCTTGCGGGTATTGTTCTGCAGAGTAAAACAGCACCCCAAGCTGGAAAAACACCCCGGGATTGTTTGGAGAGAGAACAGCTGCAGACTGTGTTGCCGCTATAGCCTCTTTTACTTTTTTCTCTTTTATCGCTATTTGAGACAACAGGAAGTAAGCATCCGCATAGTTTGCTTTAAGCTTTAGCGCTTCTGTTGCATACTCGCGCGCCTTTTTTAAATCACCCGAGATAAAAGATGCTTGCGCCTTTTTAAGCGGAGCAAGTGGGCTACGCGGTGTAAGCTTTTGCGCTAAGTCATATGTTTCTAAAGAAGCTTTGTATGCTCCGTCTATATTGAGAGGGATCAAATCGGTGTAAAGATCTCCCAACATAATATACAGACGATAATCATTCGGAGAGTATTTTATCGCTTCTTTTATGGCAACAATGGCATCTTGAGCCAGCTTGGTAACCTGTTCTTGTTTTTGTTTTTTGTCTTTTATCGTTTTATCTTGCAAAACTTTGTTCAGTTCAACCAAAAACATTCTGGAACGCAAAAAGTCAACCTGTGACTGATTCACAAAAAACTTTGTTAATCCGGAGCTTAAATTTTGTAATATATCTTTGGCAGTTTGTGTATTTGCAGATGATATTGCCTGTGAGGCTTTGTACAAATTATACTCTGCATAGGCTTGTCCGGATACGACAAAACCCAGCAATAGTGTTGTGAGTGTAACTCCTGAAGACAGTAAAATATGATTAAACTTTTCTTTTGGCTCGGAAAAGCTAATCTGTTTAGTTCTCAACACATTCAAGTTTCTTGCCAAGGCAATTAAAGCTCCAAATAAAATGAAACTTAGAATAAACATTCCATATCCGGGATTGTAAGAGGTGAACAAAACAGATAAAGCTATAGTCGCTCCGGAGACAGACACCACAACAAATACAACAGCATCATTTGGGAGCTTGCTCCAGAGTACTTTAAAAGCCAGAAAGACAAGATAGATAAACATAGTTAGCAGAAGAAGCCCGCCTATCACGCCCAATGTGACAAAATACGTTGGAATCACACCAGTTGCGGAAGTAAAGTCGGTTGCCCAAAAAGCTGTTGCATTTACTTGCAACGGCCTGAACTGAGACCAGGCTTGATCAAAATTACCCGGCCCAAAACCAAACAAAGCTTTTCCAGAGGAATAACTGTCCTTTACGATATCAACCGTGGCAGACCATGAAGGCTTAACATCAATATAGCGAATTGCTAAAGAATTACTTATATAACCAGATAAAACTCCGCCCAAAAAAACCAGCAATATAGATGCTATAGTTGTAAACAAAGGGAGAGATAATCTTTTTATCCTTTCTTTTGAGTTGAGTCCGGAAAAATCCGATACTGATACAAAATACAAAAACATAAACAAAGAAGAGATAAAAAGCGCAAACCAAGAAACGGACAAGTTAACCAAAACCATCACAAAGAAAGAAACAGCAAAAGTGGCCCAGGTTAACAAACGTTTATTTCTTTTCTCTTTGAGAAACATTAATTTAGCAAGAGAAAAAATCACTATTACAAGAGCAAAAACACCCCAATCATTCCAGGAGCCAATCAACGTGGCGGTTGGTGAATAACCGAATACAGATGGTAAAATCTTATCAGGTCCCACAAATATCCTTATCAACTGCCAAATTGACAAAACCAAAAAAGAATAGGTTAAAGTGTTAACTATTTTTACAAGTGAGGAGACACTACCAAACAAAACCGTGGTAGAGAAAAGCAATAATGCAAGCAAGAGAATAAACAAAAAGCCGTCTCCTCTACTTCCAACTGAGATTAAAGATTCAAAAGCATTTGAAGATAGGATTGCCGATATAAATGACATGAACAGTACACCGGCAATAATCACCCACAATATTGTCTGTGGAACTTTAACGGTTTTATCAAAAGTGCGTGCAATAGCCCACAAAACAAGAGCTATTGCAAAAGGAATGGTCACAAACAACACTTTTGTTGTTGAAATACCAATTGCGGGCAATGCCACAAGTGGAGTAATAAATAAAGCAAAAAGCGCTATGCTCCTTGCGTAAGCATCCAGGCGCTGTGCCTGTGAAATTACATCTTTCATGATACGATGATTAACTTATAATCTGCTTAAATTTTAACATACTCAATAATAAAACAAACTCTTTTGATTGTGGATTTCATTTTTTTTGTTATAATAGCATTGCTTTGGGGGTGTAGCTCAGCTGGTCAGAGCGTCCGCCTGTCACGCGGAAGGTCGCGGGTTCAAGTCCCGTCACTCCCGCAGAAAAAACCGCCTCTTTGGGGCGGTTTTTGCGTAGGGAGGGAAGGAAGGCAAACTGCTTTGCCTTCCGTCGGGACTTGAAAGCCGGAGCCATGTTTGAGCGAAGCGAAAACAGGCGAGGCCGGGCCCAGACCGTAAATTTTCTAGGGGCGATGAAATACATCGCCCCGCTTGCAATGCAAGCGTGCATTAGAAAATCTACAGTCTGGGCGGGCAGATCCGCACCATACTAGTGCATTTAGATATTTTTGCCGACATAGCGCATATTTAACAATAAGTCGTAGTAGTTATGTACAAAAGCTAAAGTATGTATGGTGCGGGCAAGCTACTTTACTAAATAAAAATATTAAAGAGCTTAAAATATAAAAGTGGCCGTGATAATAAAAATAGTTTAGACCTCTACAGAAAAACAAATTCCCGCCAGCTGGCGGGAATTTGTTTTTCTGTAGCGGAGCCTGTCCCCTCACTATAAATAAAATATGAAAACTGTCAGGAGACGAATACGATGATGGGATGATGGCCTCCAAAATGCCAATGTATAGGGAAAGTATGGTGAGGGGTAAATTTTGTGAATACTTGTGGCCCACAGCTCAAACCTAAAAAACCACGTGCAAACGTGGTTTTTTAGTGTTTGTAGCGGGGCCTGGATTTGCACCAGGGTCTCGGGGTTATGAGCCCCGCGAGGTACTGCTCCTCCACCCCGCTATGCACACAAAATTATAAAGTAAATGTCAATAATTGCAACCCTTTGAAATTCTTGATATATTTAATTCGCGCCGAGGTAGCTCAGTTGGTTAGAGCGTGGGACTCATAAACCCAAGGTCGTGGGTTCGATCCCCACCCTCGGCACTAGATGTCACTTAATTATACATCGCCATATACTATCTTTACACTTTGCAAAGCAAGAAAGACAAAAGCATTGGCATAGATGGTGCAAAAAATTTAAAACACATACTGGCGATGTATAATAGTGGCAAAGTAAAGTTAACTAAATCAAAAGTGCCTTGGTAAGACATATAGTCTTTGTTGCCATTGCAAGTGACATTTAAGCAAGGGCTTGCTCTCGGCACAAGACCATTGCAAAAGCCGATGTATCACATCGGCTTTTTGCTTTAACCCAAAAGGCCGGCTTCTTTAAAAACGTTTCTGTACTGATGCATGGCGCGCCTGACTTCCCTTTCGGTAAGTTGGGCGTTCATGCCTTCATGGGCTATTTTGTTTCTCAATTTATGCGCTTGCCAAGCATCTTCTATTGAACGCAATTTATCTGTGTTTATCTGCTTCAATTTCTCCCCCACCGAACCGCCAACATATCCCCACGATGTCAAAAGCTCATCAAGCATAATATCAGCTTCTATGATGGCCATTCTCCAGTCAGCTACAGTTCCCTTATTTAAATAATTTTCTATATGTTGCCAACGTTTAAGATAATCTTGTTCTTGAGCATCAACTTTTTTAACGGCAACAGTCTCGCCTAATAGCACTTTTGCAGCGTAAGAGAGAGGTTCTCTGGCAAAATTCTTATACTCTTGCGCTCTTATTTGCAAAATGCGTATTGTGGCATACAAAAAAACAAAAAATGCCAAAGCATTAAGCAGTCCCGATACAAATGCAGTCTGTTGCCACAGAGCCGTCTCTGTTATTGCCTTCGGAAGAATGTCTTCTGTTGTGTTTGTAAGATTTTGATTGTAGTCAACTTTGTCAGATTGACTATCCTCGACAAAATTTACATTCTGTTCATTCTGCAAAAGCTCTTCAAAAGATGGCGCTTGATTTGAGGTTGGCATAAAAACATTATGCCATTTTTAAAAAAATTGAAAAGTTGAATAGCAAAAACCGTCCAAGCTTTATCTGAACTTTTCAATGTTTTTTCCCAATGAGAAAAGTTTTCTCTCACCGTAATGCGGAGCAATAATTTGCACACCAAACGGCAAACCGGAATCTGAAATACCGCTTGGTACAGATAGCGCCGGAGAACCTGCAATATTTGCCGGGACCGTAAACAAATCCGCTGCATACATTGTAACCGGATCGGACTTTTCTCCTATTTTAAACGCCGTCTCCGGAGCGGTTGGAGTTAAAATAACATCTACATTTTCAAACGCGGAATTAAATTCTTCTTTTATCTTATTTCTCAAAGCAACCGCCTTGTAGTAGTAAGCATCAACATATCCGGAAGAAAGTACAAAAGTTCCTATCAAAATCCTTCTTTTTACTTCTTCTCCGAAGAGTTTGCGAGTCTCTGACATTATCTCTTTGTACTCGCCATTGCCTGCTCTTACGGAATATCTCATACCATCAAATCGCGCCAAGTTTGCTGAGGCCTCAGCCGGCATTATTATATAATAAGCATTGAGCGCAAACTTAAGATGTGGCAAATCAACTTCAACAACATTGAACCCTTCATCGGAAAGAGAAGTTATCGTCTTGTTGAAATTATTTTTAACTTCCTCCGATACACCTGAATCTAAAATTCCTTTCGGTACACCTATGATCTTTACTGTATCATCCAATTCTTTATTATCTATTGTTGTTTGATCATTTGTATCTTTTCCTTTTATAACATCATACAAAATCTCAACATCCTCAACCGTTTTGGCAATAGGGCCAACCTGGTCCAACGATGAGCCAAGCGCTATAATTCCATATCTTGACACTCTCCCGTATGTAGGTTTAAGCCCGACAACTCCACAGAAGCTGGAGGGCTGTCTTACCGAACCTCCGGTATCGGTTCCTAAAGAGGCGGGTACCATCTCAGCGGCCACAGCGGCAGCTGAGCCACCTGAGGATCCGCCTGAGACTCTTGTTGTATCATGCGGATTTTTTGTCACTCCAAAAGCCGAGTTCTCAGTTGACCCCCCCATTGCAAATTCATCCATGTTTGTTCTACCTACAAAAACGGCTCCCTGTTTTGTCAGCTTATCAACAACGGTGGCGTTATAAACCGCTTTATAATTTTGCAATATTTTGGAAGCGGCCGAGGCAGTTTTCCCTTTTATTAAAATATTATCTTTAATCGCAATCGGAATCCCAAGCAAAGGCGCACTTTCTCCTTTTTCTAAAATCTGATCGGCTAATTTTGCTTGCTCAAGCGCATCTTTTTCAAACACTTCCAAAAAAACATTTAGCTCTTCGTTTTTTTCTTTTATATTTTTCAAATAAAAATCCAACAACTCAAGCGCTGAAATTTTTCTCTCATCAAGCAAAGAGCGTATTTTTTTTAATGTTAAATTCTCCATCATGACCCTTTTATAACCCGAGTAATTTTCATAAAATCACCGTCTTTTTCAGGAAATTGACTCTTTAGAGAAGCTACATCTTCAAATTCGTGCACCTCATCATCTCGCAAAACATTGTATGGGTCTGTCAGCTCGGAGCCGGAAGTTAAATCAAGTTTCTGTATCTCATCTACAAAATTTAAAATGCTCTCCAGTTGAGCTTGCAGTTGATTCTCTTGATCTTCTGTTAAATCAATATGAGAAAGCTCCGAGAGTTTTTTCACCGAAATTTTAACCATGCGACAATATTAACAATAAAGGCGTCCTACTGCAAACAATATCTCTACATTGAAAGTCTAACAGACCTCTCCACAACTCTTAAGCCGGAACTTTTGTTTTGGCAGTCGGTGTTGTACCCTCTGGAGTCTATAACCGTACTGTTAAAGCCATCGTCATTTACAAATTTCTCAACCCTTACTATTACACAATATTTTGCAGGCGCTCCATTAGCCTCAGTTACAGGTAAATCAAACCTAAAATCCGTAGTTCCCATTTGCGTATCTTCATCCCAGCCACCAAGATGTTCTTTCTCTGTGTTTGTATCCGGCTCATAAAGAGTTTGTCCGACACATTTCATTTTGTCTTTGTCTGTGAAAGTTGTAGAGGTGGCAAATGCGTCATAGTAAAAGTTAAAAAACAAGGCACAATCTGCTCCTGCATCTGCCGCATAAAAAGCTTTTTGAGATTCTCTTCCTGTTGCTGATAATCTTATATTTTTCTCGGACAAAACATAAAGAGTTAAACCTATTGTCGCAAGAAGTGAAGCAATCAAAGAAGCCATCAAAAGAGCAAATCCTCTGTCATTTGCACTTTTTAATATCAAATGAATCATGCTTATCATCTTAATTTATAACCCTTTGTACCGATATTAACCCTGAAGCGTTTACTATAATCTTTAACCTGTCACCCTGTGGTGATTGTATAATTATCTCCAACAAATCATATAAAGATCCATCTTGGTCTAAAATCTTGGCGTCTGGCTCCGGTCTTTGAAACATAATGTACGCCTCATTTAGATTTACAAAATCATTATTATTGCCTCCTGCTCTTCTCGCTCTCATTGAATATATAGAATATCCACCTATTAGTTTGTTTATCTCCACCGTTTCTTTGGGATTGACTGATTCAGCATCATATTTGTTATTTTGCGGATTTATATCTGAGAAAATTATATAGCTTGCGGCATACTCACCCGGAACAGGTATTTTGTTTATATAAACACCAACCGGGATTGCCGTAAATGTGTTTTCATTTTGAAATTTACCTGCTACACCATAAAGTTGAGCCTCTCTTATGGATAACGCCACTTTATATGTAACATTTTGCAGTGTAATTTTATTTCCAAACCTGTTAAAACCCACAAGAACCATTGAGGTTATTATTATAATAATGGCCAATACAACCAATAACTCTATTAAAGTAAAACCTGTTTGTATTTTGATATTATTTTTCATAATAAATTTTATTCTTGTTTAGGAATCCAATTGTAAACTACGGTCTCAGCTGATACCGCCCTGGGCAAAAACGAACCCGTATGCCATTTAACAATTGCGCGAACTTGTAGTTCGTTTTCAGATACAACTTTTAAATGTACAATTCTTTTGAATCTTGTCGGTTTACCGGAATTTTTTTCAGAGCTTGTCAAAAAAGCCGCCTGCCTATACAAGCCACCTGCCAGAAAAATAGCTGAACATTCATCATCATCTATTGAATCGCATCTTTCTATTGAGTTTAAATCGGCAACATCAACAACCATATAACTTTCAGAGCCAGCCGTGGGAGTTAAAACTCGCTTAAAATTATCCAACCATATGCTCCTGTCGGAAACAAAAGAAGTCATAGCTTCTATCATTTTAGCATCACTTTTAGCGCGCACTATTTCAATTGCCTCTTGAGCAAGCTGAGTTGCCACCATTTGATCCTTAGTATACTGTGCAATAAATAAAGTTTTCGAAGCGAGTGTCAAAGGAGCAACGATTGCAATTGCCAATATACTTATTGCAACCAGTGTCTCTATCAAAGTGAAACCTTTTTTGTATTTCGTTATGCTCTTCATACTACAAATCTATTAGCCTTTGTGTGGCGGCGCTTTGAATCATAAAATCGGTTTTTAACTTTTTCTTTA
>WFWK01000065.1 GCA_015491135.1 Patescibacteria group bacterium
ACAGTAAGCGAGCTGAAAAATGAACTGTCTATATCCCCTTCTGAAGATGAGATTTTGCTTTTTGTTGAAGTAGAGTTTGAAAAAGAAAGATTTGAGTTTGAAGCGATAAATTCGGCAGAAGTTGAATTGTTAAATGTTAAAGTTGAGCTTGCAACTGTTAAGTTGGTATTTGCCGTTGAGTTTTCAAATGAGACTTGGGAGTTTGTTATCTGCAAGTTTAAACTGTTGTATGGAGAGATTTGTGTGTTTTCAAATGCCACTTTTGCGTTTTCAATGTTAAGAGAGCTTAGGTATTTAAACTGTGTGTTTTTAAAGCTTGCCTCTCCTGCTATGATTATCGGACCCACACTAGAGATGGGGGCGTTTGTTTTGTCAGTATCTTCTTTTATGTCATCGTAGTATGAAGTGAAAACAGTTGGGTTTTGTGTTGTGCCTTCTGTAATTATTGTACCTTCAATGTTAAGTGGCGCTTGCTCATTTACTTTAACTATCACGCCTTCCGGGATTGTGAGTGTTACCCCTTTGGGAACAGTTAAGCTGTTGTATATGACATAGACAGAGTTGGGCTTTAGAGTTTTGTTTTGTGTGAGAGTCTCTTGGGCGATTAGATACTCTGCTGTGTTTTTCTCATTAGGGCTGAAGACCCCTTTGGCAGATTTTTCATGCTTGCTCCAGAGACCGTCTTGGTCTCTCTCGTATGAGAGCGGGTATTTTTTTGAGCAGTCTGAGGTGTTTGAGATGGTGTATGAGTCTATCTGCTTGTCTTTGTACAGAAGTGTTATTTGATCGTCTTTGTAGTTGAGGTTGAAGTTGGCGGTTTGGCTGAAAGCGCCTTCTTTGTTTGCAAGGGTGAAATAGCTTTGCGGGTTAACTGTTCCTGTCAGAGTAGTGGTTGAAGTTTTGGTTTGAATTCTCCAGTTTGAAAGGTTTATTGAGTAGTCTGTATTGTTTTTAAGTTCTATGAAGTGAGGGAGTTGTGTGGTAAGCCAGAGGTTGCATGCCGCTATCTCATTTAGCCTAATTGGGTTTTGGTCTGGTTTGAATGTTATTGTTTTTTCAGTTGTGTTTCCGTATTGGTCTTGGGTTTTGAAGGTTAGTGTTTTTGTTTGTGTTATGTTAATTGTTGTGCTTGCCGTTTTTGGGTATTGTACTCCTTCAAAAGAGACGGGGTTGTCTGAACTCCAAGAGATGGAGTACTCTCCCGGAAAAACCAGGCAAGTACTCCCTTGTGTGTTGAGACACTCGGGCAGGTTTAGGGTAAGTGAGGGCTTAGCTGTTTTTTTCTCTATTGTGAAGATTCTCTCGGGAGAGAAAGTTTTGTCTTTCTCTGCCATGATTGAGAAAGTATTTTTTCCTTCTTTTAAAGTTACAGTTAAAGAGAAGTTTCCGGTTGTGTTTTTGACTGTTTTCCCATTTGAGATGTGAATTGTGGTGCCTTTTTGGGCTGTCCCTGTTATCTCAACGGTGTCTTTGTTGGTTTTGGAGGGGTAGTTTATGGTTGGGGTATCAACGGAAAGTCTGCCTGCGCCTGCTCCGAAGGCAAACCCGCCGGGTGAGAAAGGAGATGGTTGAGGTGTGGAAGGTTTTGGTGCGGGCTTGTCCGCACCGGACGTGTTTGGTGTGGGCTTGTCCGCACCACGCGTGCGTGGTGTGGGCTTGTCCGCATCACGCGTGCGTGGTGCGGGGGTGTCTGAAACTGGCAGCGGCTGTTTGTCTTGCTTGGGTTCAGTTTCGGTTTTTTCCGGCTTTGGGGGTTTAATCTTGGGTTGTGCGCGAGGAGATTCTTTTTTGGTTGTATCTGCTGGTTTGGGGTTTTGTTTTTTTGTTTGGTCTTGTTTTTGCTTTTTATCGTTTTGAGCTAAAGCAACAAGAGCGGAGGCTGTTTGGTTTGTGTTTTTCTGAACCAGAGTCTCGCCTAGTTGCTCTTTTTGTCTGAGAGCTTGGGCCATAAGGGATCTGGTGTGCGGATCTGCTATTTTGTACATTTCATCTGCTATATATGCTCCTTTGAATTTTAGATATTCTTGTTTGTTTTTTGTTAGCAGATAGTCTTTTTTGGTTATGCCACTTATGAGTTTAAATGATTTTAAAAGGTTGAAGTCTTGAAAGTCTTTGATTGTTTTGGCCACTTCTTTGTATGAGAGGTTGGCGAGTTTAAGGCGTCCAGTTTTCTTTTCTTTTTCAACTTCGCGAAAGAAGAGGTCTAGCAGAGAGACACCGGAGGAGACAGCTTTGTAAGAAAGGTGGTGCCAGTATGAGGAGAGGACTTGGTTATTGTCCAAAGTAATATTATCAACGACTAAATTTCTATCTCTATCAAAGCTAATTTTAACTGCTATAAGTTTTGCACCGATATCGTTATACATGTAATTATCATGTATTTCGTTCTTATTAAATTTTGGAAACTTATACCCCCTAAACACCGTATCCCTACTTAAAAAATTATGATTTGTATACAATGCCGTGTTTTTGAAAAGCTGTTTTAAAGAGTTTGCTTTTTTAATTTCATCAAGAGAAACATTCGGGACAAGTTCTTTGGTGAATTTTTCGTAATATGAGGGTTTGCCAAGTAATGCTGTTGGCCCGTGCGCATCATCTCTTGTATGTGGCACACTTGTTAAATCCTCAAGCAAGTGAGCTACATGACCAAGGGCTTCCATGGCTTTTGTTTTGTCTCCGTAGACATACTCATAAACCGCCCTTTTGAATGAGTGGTCATTTGCGTATTCAAAAAGTTTGGTGTCTTTGTCTGAGATAATGCTAAAAGCCACACCTTGGGTATATGGGTTTGATGCCCAATCATATGAGTTTGGTCTTTTGCCTTTAAAGCCTTTGTTGTCTGTTGGGTCCAGAAAGTGGTTTAGGTATCTGGGGTGGCTGTCTTCGTCTTTGGCGCCTTTGAGAAAGGCTTGTTTTTGCTCGGGAGAGATTTTGACTCCGGAGAGTTTTTCATACTCTTTTAAAATGTTTAGGTGCAGATTTTTGTGAGCCGACACTTCATATGCGCTGGAGAGTATTGGGGAGAAAAGAAAAATGAAAGATGTGGCAAATATTAAAATTCGCTTATTTTCCATATTTGATTTATTTTGTTTAATTCAAATTTAATAATATATGGATATTTTTCACCTTCTGGATAAATATTTAGCCCCAAACTAAATGCATAAGATTCATCACGTTGCACTTTTCCATTCTCATAAGCTTGTATAAATAATTGCACTTTTTCGTATTTGTTATTAATCCAATCCTCCATCTCTTTTTTTGCTTCTTCTTGTTTCCAAGGAAGATAGTATTTGCTTGCAAGTTCCGGGTCTTTTTGTTTGAGGGCTTGAACAAAAAGTTTTAGGGTCTCCTCGGGGGTTTTGCCTCCGTATGTATCTTGTTTTAAAAGTTTTGTCTCCTCTTCTATTGATTCTTGTTTTAGTTTTTCATATTCAACAGCGTCTTGGTAGAGTTTTCTGTATTTGGCGGTGGAGTTTTGATACATTCTCTCTATTTCTTGGTCGGTTTTCCAGTTTGTGTATATTACAAAAGAGATATATGCAATAGCTGGTAATGCAAAAGCAAACAATATCAAAAAGAGTTTTTTCATAAAGTGATTTTAGCAAAAGTGTAACCGAAGAGAAAATTTTTGTGTGTATAACTCAATTACAAGGTCCGATCTTGTAAGTTTGAATTAAATTCTTCTATAAGAGATAGAAAGATAGAAAGATAGAAATAAAAACGGAAAAACCCCGCCGAAGGCGGGATTTATCCGAGGTTTTCTAAATGCTCACACTTTGGTGGCACTCATGCAGGTATTATACCTACTTTCTTGCGTTTTGCAAGCTTGCTTTCAGCTCTTTTTCAAGAGTCTTTGCCTCTTGTAGATGTTTTTGATCTTTTTGGTAAAGTTGCAAAAGCACTATTCCGGCTGCAATGTTGCTTTTATCAAGCTCATATGCTTTTTTTGCAAGCCCAATCGCTTTTTCAAGCTCGCCAAATTTATCAGCCAAAAGTGCGCGTTTTATCAGAAAAATTTGTCTGTTTGGGGCAAGCTCTATCATTTTGTCATACTCTTTGGCAGCTTTTTCAAGCTCGCCGAAATTCCAGTAAAGTGAAGCTAGGAAATATCTCGGACGCAATGCTCCCGGGGATTCGGCAATTTGCGCTTTCAGGGCTTGCGCGGCCTTATCTTTAAACTCTGCTTTAAGTTCGTTTGATATGTTTAAGTTTTTAATGGTATTTGCAACTCTTGAGAACTGCTCACGCGCCTCTTGCCTTCCCAAAAACGCGCCATTTGATCTTTGCTCAAAAAAGTATAGTGCTATTTTCGTGTGCTTTTCGGCCAAGTCCTTCCTACCGATTTTAGATGCCTGCTGGGCCAGAGAACTCTCTCTCAATGCGCTCATTAGAGCCTTGTTATCATCGCGGTTATTCAGGGCAAAAACCGGAGGCACAAATGCAAGCAAAATGAAAATCCATGCCAGTTTGCAGAAATCTCCGGGCTTGTTTTGGTTTTCCTTCCCTTCTAACTGCTCCTTTTCTTTTGCAAGAACCCAGCCGAAAATCGCATAAACCAAAAGGGCGCTCACCAGATTGTCAAAAACTGTCAAAGAATGTATTCCATAGGCAACAGAGAGACCAAACAAAATCCATTTTTGAGAAGGCAGAATACTCTCGCTTTTAAACAAAACAAACAAAAATGCCAAATAAACGGATATATAAGCCAAAAGCCCTAGTATTCCGGCGTCTGTCGCCCAACCTATAGCTAAATTATGAGGCCGGTCAAACCACATCTCCTCTGAGTACATGGCGGGGTTGTAGTATTTGTTAAATATTAAATTAAAATTCTCTTGCCCCCACCCTAGAAGAGGTCTTTCTTTTATGCCTTGCCAAGCGCTTTGCCAAGCATGAATGCGCGCGGCAACCGTTCCGCTAACCGATACTTGAGTGTATCTTTGAATTTGAGGGTTGTCAGTTAAATTAAAATTCTTTACAGTAAATCCGGAGATTATTACAAGAGTTGTCGCCATCAACCCGTAAAGAAAGATTCTGCGAGTTCTCTGCGGAAGCTCACTTTTAAAAGCGCTCCCCGCAAAGGCCACCAGCGCACCAACTACAAGCCCCAACATTGCCCCTCTTGTACCCGTGAAATACAAAATAAGCAGTTCAAATAAAACAAAAGCGCTAAGGAGCATTTTCTCTGTTTTGCTTATTCCCTCGCGCAAAAGGTATACCCCTGCCATAAAAATTGACATGACGGCAAAAATAGCAAGGTAAATTGGGTTTCCCAACGGACCGGAAATTCTTACAACCCCGGTTTGTACTTTTGCAACCTCCGGAAGTGCCATAGCTCCAGCCACTGTTGCAGACAAAAAGACTGCATACCAAAAAATTCTCCTTGAACGCTCTTGTACCATCACAGAAGAGTAAACAACAACAAAAGCAAGTAAGTGCAAAAGCCAAAAATATCCCTCCATTCTCTCGTAATTACTCCAGAAACTGCGCATTGGATATGCACCCAACAGATCAGCCAAACCGACAATGAAAACAAAAACGAATATCGCTATCAAAAGAGGGTTGGGTTTTGGTATGTATTTTTTAAAATTGCAAAGAAGCAGGCCAAGATAAAGAACAAATGCCGAGCCGATTGTCGCATGCAAGAAAAACGCTTTACCCGTTATGTATGGAAAATAAAGCGAGGTAGCAACAATGAGCGCCGAGAAAGGTGTTGCCCAAAGTAAAAGTTTAATTATAAAAGAGAGGGTTGTTTCTATGTCTTTATTGTTTAATCCAAACATGCAAAGAGTATAGCAAATTAGAGTATAAATTGAAATGAAAAGGGATTGGGCTTAAAACATTCCCGAAATCCACCCCGCCGCGCTTCGCGCGGCGGGGTTGTTGTAAAAGCAAAAAATAACAAAACCATGCTACAATGCAAACCGATGCAAAATGAAAAAGGTATAAAAGATTTTGATGGTTGGAATACCAGAAAGAAAGATATTAACCAAAAGGCAAAACCAAAAAACACAAAACGTGGTGAAGTGTGG
This sequence comes from Patescibacteria group bacterium, assembly GCA_015491135.1. Classification (GTDB taxonomy): domain Bacteria; phylum Patescibacteriota; class Minisyncoccia; order Phycocordibacterales; family UBA2100; genus S143-145. The sequence continues at coordinate 6,030 of WFWK01000065.1, forward strand.
TGGTGTGAGATTGGTGTAAACATTGACCGTGAACAAGATGGCGGAAAAACATTTGAGCGCCCGGTGCTAGTTTTGTATCGTATCAATTACTTCTTGGTGCTTATTGCTCCACTGACCTCGCAAGTTAAAAATCCTGAATCTCGTTTTTATCATAAACTTAAAACAGCAAAAGTGAAGTCAACTGTTTTAATTTCTCAAATTCGTGTTATCAGCACAAAACGACTCAGACGCCAAATTGAAAAAATTAACAACGACGAATTTAAAGAAATTATTGAAAAAATCTCTAGTTTTTATAACTTCAAATAAAAAGCCCCGGCCCCGCCTTACGGCGGGGCCGGGTCGGGAACGCACGAAGCGTCATTTGCTTGTATTATACATGATACCGGACAATTTGCAACTTCTTAGTGCCACATTCAAGAATATAATTGCAATACAAAAGGTGACAAAACAGCCCTCACCCCGCCACGCTTCGTGCGGCGAGGATTGCAACATTTCAAATATCTAACAGCTTAGCAAAATGAAAAAGGGGCATTGCAAGCACTAACACTTGCAAGTCCATTTTTCGTCGTAATGTGCTTGTGTTATAGACTC
>WFWK01000066.1 GCA_015491135.1 Patescibacteria group bacterium
GCCGATGATTATTTTGAAAATAAAATAGATGAATTGGTACACAAAGAGGCTATAGAAAACGGACGGAGACAAGATGGGCGAGCACTGGACGAAATAAGAGAACTTTACACCGAAGTGGGAAGTATTTCCCCGATAGTACACGGAACAGGAATTTTCTACAGAGGAGGAACACATGTTATGTCTGTTGTAACTTTGGGTGGTCCGGAAGACGCTCTTTTGCTTGATACCATTGAATTTCAAGACACACCGAAACGCTTTATGCACCATTACAATTTCCCGCCATTTTCAGTGGGTGAGGTCGGAAAGTCGGAGGCTTCAACAGAAGACAAATCGGTCACGGAGCTCTTGTGGAAAAAGCTCTGCGAGCGGTTATACCTTCTCAAGAAGAGTTTCCGTATACAATCCGTGTTGTTTCAGAGACAATGGCAAGTAATGGTTCATCATCTCAGGCTAGTGTCTGCGCTTCAACTTTAGCTCTGATGGACGCCGGAGTACCCATTAAAGCTCCAGTCGCTGGAATTGCAATGGGTCTTATGTCAGATCCATCGTTGGTGGGGGAGAGCACTTGGCCTGAGAGCAAGTATAAAATACTTACAGATATTCAAGGGCCGGAGGACCACTTTGGTGATATGGACTTTAAAGTTGCAGGAACTGCAAACGGGGTTGTTGCAGTGCAAATGGATGTAAAGGTTGATGGTGTGCCGATTCATGTACTGGCGGAAGCCTTTGAGCAAGCCAAACGCGCTAGATTGCAAATTCTTGATGTAATGCTTCAGACCATAGACAAGCCAAGGCCGGAGATTAACCCTAATGCTCCAAAAATAGAAGTTATGAAAATAAAACCCGAGCAAATAGGACTGGTTATAGGTACGGGCGGAAAAACAATAAACAAAATAAAAGAAGAAACCCAAGTCTCTGACATTACAATAGAAGATGATGGAACGGTTTATATAACCGGAAAAGGGGATTCTGTTTCTGAAGCCAAAAGAAAAATAGAGAATCTTACAAAAGAGTATGAAGTTGGTGAAAGGTTTAACAATGCTGAAGTTGTAAAGTTGGCCGATTTTGGAGCGTTTGTTAAAATAGGAGAGAACACAGAAGGGTTGGTGCATATTTCCGAGATTGCACCTTTCAGGATAGACAAAGTTGCAAATGTGCTGTCTGTCGGTGAGAAAGTGCCGGTTGTTATAAAAAACATAGATGAGCAAGACAGAATAAACCTGTCAATTAAAGACGCCGACCCGAAATTTATTGAGAAAAAGGGAATAAAACCAAATGAACAACAACAGCAACATAAATCAAAACAATAGCAAACCGCAAACAGGTGTGCCTTCCGATATTAAAAAAAATATTGGCAACTCCTATAACTCCAGCATTACAGACAAAAACAGCTTAATTGCCAAAAATAAAGAAAGCACAAACTCATATACATTCAACCCTCCACCAGAGAACAAGCAAGACAGTGCAAAACCACAAGAACCTCAACAGTCAAACAAACAAAAACCTAAAGCTCTTATTCACACTTATAAAACCGATGTTGAAGATTTGGTAAAAAAACAAAAGCTCTCTCTAATGAAGATGGTTACAGCTCAAGCCGATGCTGACAAACGAGAGTTATATGAGCTAAACCCCAAAAAAGAAACGAAAAAAAGGAAATCAAATTTTGTATCTCTGCTTCCCACTATATCTTTTTCTTTGATTTTTATAGGGCTTGTTGCTCTGTCAGCAAGCTATTATGTCTATTTTGCGCCTTCTCCGCAACCAAGCCTGCCACAGAGTTACAAAGCATTTTTCTTTGCTGACAAAACTGAGACTTTGGATATTACAGAGAAAACTCCAGAGGCAATAAAAAGAGCCTTGATAACTTTAAGGGATACTTCCTTTTATCCTAAAGGGTCTGTAGTTAATATTGTTTTGGTAACCTCATCACAAGATGTGTTGCAACCTGTAACTTTGCGCAAATTCTTTGAAATTTTCAATGTAAGATTTCCGGAAGAATATAAAAATTATCTGTCAGACAATTTTATGTTTGGCTGGTACAGTAGCGGAGATAAAAATCTTCCGTTTCTGGTTATAAAAACTTCATCTTTTGATTATACATTTGCAGGCCTTTTAAACTGGGAGGACAAAATGGAAGATGATTTTTATCCGGTATTTACAGTTGACAGCATATCAATTAAAGAAAAATATGGAGGTACTAAATTTACAGACAGCACCCTTGAAAATGTGGATGTAAGGGTGCAAAAAAACTCAAAAGGGGAGGTTAGGCTAATTTACGGTTTTGTTAAAAACGATACTGTTTTGATAACCGTTGGTGTCACTCCATTTGTAGAGATAACAAAGCGTTTGCGCGCAACAAATTAAATGCTAAAATAGCTCTATGCTTGATTCAACAAAAATTGAACACTTTAAACAAAAACTCTTGCAAGAAAAAGAGCGTCTTGAACTTGAACTTACCGACATAGGTGCCATAAACTCGGCAGATGGAGTTGACTGGAGTGGAACTCCGGGGGAGCTGGAAGTAAGCTCGGAAGACAGAAACGAGTTGGCAGATAAAATAGAGGAGCAACAAACAAACGAAGCCATAGTATCTGAACTTGAAACAAGAAAACTGGCGGTTGAAGAGGCTTTAAAAAGAATAGAAGACGGAACATATGGTTTATGCAAAGTCTGTGGAAAACCGATAGACGAAGAAAGACTTGAGGCCAACCCGGCGGCTGACACTTGCATAGAACACGCCGAATAAATCAACAGGTCTCTATTGTTT
>WFWK01000067.1 GCA_015491135.1 Patescibacteria group bacterium
TAATAATATTTATGTCCGCGACAATGAAAGAGGCAGAAATCTCTCAAATATTATTGAAAATACAAAGGCACAGGGCCGCTATATTATTTTGATAATTGACGAAAGTCACCATACCGCTATTTCAGAAAAAACAACACGAATTAAAAACGACATAGGGGCGAAGGTAACAATTGAAGTTTCCGCTACTCCTGTGTTTAAAAATCCTGATGCTCATGTAAAAGTTCATTTTGAGAAAGTTATTGCAGAAGGAATGATTAAGAAAGAAATAGCGATCAATCCGGAGTTTAAAAAATTCAAGGTTGACGGCAAAAGTAGTCGCGAGATGGTGTTAGACGCCGCTATAGCAAAACGAAAAGAGCTTGTTGAGGCGTATAAAGCCGAAGGCAGCAATGTTAATCCTTTGATTCTTGTACAATTGCCAAATTTACAAAAGGGTATAAATGATTTAGATAAAGATGTTTTGACGGAAGTTGAAAGGATTTTAAAGGCAAAATACAACATAACAGAAGATAATGATAAGTTAGCCATTTGGTTAGCAGAAAATAAAACTCCTAATTTGGTTAATATTGAAAAACCGACAAATGAGGTTGAAGTTTTGATTTTTAAGCAAGCAATTGCTTTAGGTTGGGATTGCCCTCGTGCTCAGATTTTAGTTATTTTTAGAGAGACAAAAGAGAAGGTTTTTCTTTTGCAAACGGTTGGTCGAATAATGAGAATGCCAGAATTTCATCATTATGAGAATAGGCCGGAATTAAACAAAGGTTATGTATTTACAAACTTAGGAGATATTGAAATTGTTGGAAGTATCGCCAAGGAATATTTAACCGTTCACGAATCATTTAGAAGAGATGAAATATATAAAGACATAGATTTGCCATCAATTCATTTTAAGCGCCAAAGAGAAAAGACAAGATTGTCGGGTCAATTTAGTAAGATTTTTATGGAGATTGTCAAGAAGATAGATTTGAAATCAAAGATAGATATAAAATCTAGCGATATATCAGGTGAGATTATTGTTGATGGGAAAATAATAAATATTGATAAAGCGAAAGAGATTGAACACTCAAGTATGTTTTATACTTCGCCAGAAATGGAGATCCAAACCTATTATGATTTATTCTGTAAAGCAAACACAGGAGAATTTGCGCCTGTTGATTCTATGGGGAGAATTAAGAGTGCACTTAATAAGTTTTTTTACACAGGAATTTAATTTTGAGAATGATGATATTGAATTTTATAAGGTTGTCTTAAGCCCTAAAAATGTAGAAAAAATCCAAGAAGCATTAGCTTTGGCCAGAGAAGAATATAAAAGAACCGTGGTAGAGCAAGAAAAAGAAAGAGAAATGGAAAGCTTAATATGGAATGTTCCTAAAATGATAAGTTATAACAGCAAATATCAAGCAAGAAACTATAAGAAATCAATAATGAAGCCATATTATACAAGAGTGTCAAATAATAGTAATCAGGCAAGTTTGTTTAGAAAGTATGAGGAAGACAGCGGAGTAGAAGTTGAGTTTATAAAATATCTTGACAATGCTAAAAAGGTTAAATGGTGGTTTAAAAATGGATATGGAGAAGTAAATTATTTTGCAGTTCCTTATGTAAATAAATATGGTAAAAAAGCGCCGTTTTATGTTAATTTTATTGTTCAAATGAACGACGGAACTATTGGATTATTTGATACTAAAAAAGGAAAGACAGCAGAGGAAGCCAAAGAAAGAGCAGAGGGGCTAGCTAAATATATTAAAGAACAAAACAAGAAAGGCAAAAAACTTTTTGGCGGCATTGTAATTTTAGTAGAAGGCAATTGGCGATATAACGACAATGAAAATTATTATTATAATCCTAATGATTTAAAAGATTGGAAATTTTTAAGTCTAAACTAAACAAGATTTATGGCAAGAAAAAGGGTAAAAGTTTCTTTTAGGGCAACAAAAAAGGTATCTAAACCCGTCATTGTGAAATTTAATACTAAGGATGGGCCCGTTTCATTTAAAGCGATAAAAAAAGTCGCTAAGCCTGTTATTGTGAAATTTTATGCAAAAAAGAAAAAGTAAAATATTGTATATAGATACAAATGTTGTTTTAGATTTTATCGCCGATAAGGATAATAATGTTGTTGTATTAATGAAGTCTGTAAAAAGTCGTGGGTGGAAATTAAGAATTTCTACTTTTGCTATGATTGAGTTAGCAGAATATAGAAAGAACGAAATATTTCTTTGGGATAAATTAAGTAAAAATACAAGCTTGAACAAAATAATGAAAAGAATTAGGAATCCAAGAGATAATAAGAAATTAAAAGATTTCCAATTTGAACAAGTATCTAATTGGTTAGATGATCTACAAAGTGAATTGCCAAATATCGATTTTTTAGATATTGGTCCATCGGAAGGAAAAGATGAAATAAGTAGTTGGCAATTAGCACGTGATCTTAGTATCTACTCAAATCTTAATGCGAAAGATGTTATTCATTTCGCTACCGCGATTGCAGCAGCACAAAGTAATGGTTGCGATTTTTTTATAACTAGTGATGGAGAATTTTACAAAGGAGCAAAGAAAATAGTTGAAGATTTAAAAATGAAAAATAAACTTAAAATTTTGAAACCGAAAGATTTTATCGAAAAGTATCCGCCAATCAAAAAAAACGAAGTAGAGCAAAATTAATAATAAACCCCCGCCCCCTGAAAAATTTTGTCCGTCCGCCAAGCAGGCGGGCAAAAAGGAAGGAGGTCTGGGGGAAGGAATTTTTGCCCGCCTGCTCTGCCGCGCGAAGCGCGGCTGGGGGTGGGAAGCGGCTCGTCCTTGCGTCAGTAAGGAAGCAAAGCCCGCAAAAATTGTATCCTTAATTGAAAGAATTTTTTGCGCGCGCCCATTAAAAAATGTTTCAATTTTTGCGGGCTTTGCTGGCCGCCGTCAGGCGGCGGCGAGCCGCTGGGTGGGTCAATCAGCAAAATCCTCTGGATTTTGCTTAAAGAAAGTTCGGATTTCGTCCAAGATACGGAGCCACACCCCAAAAACCGCCCCGAAAAATCGGGGGCGGTTTTTGGGGTGTGGCTCCCGATAAAAAACACCAACTTTTTCCTGTTGACAACGTATTATTATGGACGCTACCATAATTTGTAGTCGTTGTTCCGATCCAGAACACTTTTCCAATCTCACTTCTGACGAACTTCGGGAAATTCATCAACCACAACCCGCTGGATGCAAGTAGTGCAGGCGATGTGGTTGCGCGCGGGGGGATCGAATATACTATCCGCCTTCTTCAGCGGCACTTCGGTAACGAGCTACATCCCGAACTCAAAAAGTGGGTCCGCGCCCATGTGCGCCATAAGCTGAATCCCAGTTCGGTCAGCTGTGTCAGAGGCGAATACGACGACTAGCACGAGGTCCTGCCAGCCCATGCAGCGATTCTGTTGTATAGGCTATTTTTTAAATGTAGTCATATCGTTATGACAGTTCGATCTATTCGCAAGGGAGACGCTAGAGGCCTTTCCAAGCTCTTGTCGGGTATAAGTAAAGAGGCTTCCTTTATATATACTGAAGAGCCGTTGTTGCCGGAGGAGGTGGAAAAGCTGCGTCTGCATCCCGGCAAACAAATATATGTGTTGGAACATGAGAACGCCCTGGTAGGATATTGCACCGTTGCACTTGGAATGTTTCCGGAAAATAGCCATACCGCAAAGATTCAATCAATGGGAATTATGCCGGACCAACAAAATAGAGGGTGCGGGAAAATATTACTGTCTGCGGTTATCGAAAAACTCAAGCAAGAAGATAAAAAAGTAATTACATTGGAAGTCGTTGATAAAAATACTCCTGCGGTGAAACTGTACCAATCGTTAGGGTTTATTGAAGTTGGAAGAATCAAAGATGCGTTCATAAAAATGGGTAACAAATCTGACATTTTAATTATGTCACTCCATGTCTGATTTGATGCACTTTCTCCTCGCGTAGGTTCGACATTTGGAGGAAAGCCCTTCGGAGGAGGCGAAAGATCCCTCGAGGAGGAGATTGTCCGCACTCGGTTTCCAAGCCGCTGATCAGTTACGGACTGAAGGGGTGCAGGTTCGGGTCATCAATGTAGTCAATCCTAATGCCCTCGACGAGGCATTTGGAAACGTGATCCCAGACAGCCGTCCGGTATTGACCGTCTACAACGGTCATCAAAGGGTGCTCCGCCAGGCGGTTGCCGATGCTCTGCTTCGCGGACAGGTTCGCCCATCAAAACTGGACGGCATCGGTTTTACCGTCGGTAACACCGGCACCTTTGAGGAGGTGCGGGCATGGACGGGTCTCGATGGGTAAGGAGTTCTTTCTGCCGCCAAGCGCTTATTGTAGGGTTTGGCAAACAACCTGGGTCGCCGTTAGGCGACCCTTTCTTTTTTATTATGCATACGTTATAAATGCTCTATGAATAACAGTATTATTGAATATTCGTTCACTAAATCGAATAAGAAAACGCTCATTTTTATTCCAGGTTATTCTGGTGGATTAGAGGCTCCAGCCATAAAAGAACTTGTGGACTACTTTATTGAGCGGAATAAATCTAATGTTTTTGGAATCAACTTGGACTATGTACACGATACCCCGGATATATTTGATTCTTCTCAGAAAAACTTCATTACTACTGTAAGCGAAATTGCATCCAATGCACCTGATACAGAGGTCATTTTGTTTGCAAAGTCTCTAGGAGGCGCACTGGCACTCTTTAATTGTCCAGCATTGCCTGTTGCTAAAATGGTCGTGCTCGGGTTTCCGGTTGTGTTAGGCTGGCCTCAGCGTATTTCCTTATTGCAATCTGAAAAACAAACAGTTCCAGATTACCGGAGCGAATGGGCCGAGGCGCTGAATGCAATTGAAGTTTCCACACTGATTCTCAGTGGAGATTCTGACGATCTTACTGATAACAGATATCTTTCTAAGGCGACAAGTGCTAATAAGTGTTTACAACTTGCGGTTATCAAGCAAGCCAATCATGATTTAGAGGATACTGAGACAAAAAAACTACATTTAGAAGTTTTGCTAAAATATATCGAGCCTTTCGTTAAAGAGGCGCTCTAGTTGCATAATGTTCTTATTCGGTAGTGGCATTGAAACAAATCACAACGTTAAGAGGAGGTTTCCTATGCTAGTAGGTTTGCTTGGGCAAATGGGGGCAGGCAAAAGCACCATAGCCGCCATCATTGCCAAAAGAATGTCTTTTGTGCTCTTTGATATGGATTACGAGCGTCCAGAAGAGTTTCGAGAGAGAAATCGTCGAGGTGAGGTTGTGCCAGCTTCCGAAGTCAAAGAATATCAAAGAGAAATGGTTGCGCGGCTCATACCATTAGCCAAAAGTCAGACTGTGGTATTTGCTGGATTTTTCCTCAATGATGAGCTGCCAAAAAAGATAGAGAGAGCGGTTGAAACTATCTGGATTAACTTGGTGACTAACAATCGTACACTCCTTGAGCAGAGAGTATTTGCGCGAGAATGTCATTTTGCTACTCCTGTCGCCAAAGCGATATTCGATGCCAATTGGGACCGCCGTCATGAATTTGAATTTGGCACGATACGCATAGACTGTGGCCAACCCCTTGAAAAGGTGGTGCGAGATTGCCTCGATTGGATCCCGCATACCTGAAGCCCAGTCGAGACATTCTGCCGAACTTCTTTGTTTTCCGTATTGGAGTTGCTACAGTGTCGCTCCTGCGGATAGTCCGTGAGTTCTGTTTGTGTATGCATGTCCCCCATACTTTTACAGGTTTCCGCGCGCGTACACAAGCCCCGCCCGCTGGGGCGGGAACATCATACCCGTGGGCGAATAATCTGCTGATGTTTTCTCGATCAACCAGCGTTAATTTCCCTCTCTTTCTCATATGCAACTATGGCAGTGTAGTTGCAATTGGAAGTTGAGAGTTCCAGATAATCATTTATTTAATATGTTGATTCAAATTTCATCTGGACGCAGGGCATTATGGTATCCCACAACGGAGAAAGATACTTCCACTGATAATCATAAAATCGCCCTCTTTCTGCCCGGATTTCCGAACTATCCAGGTAAATCACATTTAATTGATATGTTGCTTGAGATGAGCTATGGCGTCTTGGTGCCAATGTATTCCGGAACTTTTGAAAGTGAGGGGGAATTTTCCATTGAGGAATCTGTGGAAGATGTGGGCCGGTGGTACCGGTTTATTAAAAATGGAAAATTTTTCACTTCGCTCAACACAAAGAAACAGTTGCGTATTGATGAAATAATACTGTTTTCCAACAGTTACGGATCACTTATCGCTGGTTTAGCAATGAAGACACATTCTCTACCCCTCATTCGGAAGTATTTTTTCTTGTCACCACTCTGGGATATGTCCTCATACAAAGATGATAAGGTGAGTCGGAAAATCGCTTTGGAAACTGACCGTTTGCTCAAGTTTGCCTTTCCTCTGTCGCACCGTTTCAAAAATAAGAAAGAGTTTTTTAGAGTTATTACCGGGATGAAAAATCTAGAAATTATGAGGCAGCCCACAAAGGCCAAGATATAGAGAAGTTTACATATTTTCAGGATTGGATGATGTAGTAACCCCACCGGGAATGGCAAAGAAATTAGCAGAAAAATCTGCATCTTCACATCTTTACGAATTAAAAGGTGGGCATAGTAGCAAGATAGATCTTAAGGCAGTAAAAAAATAATGAAAAATATATGTTCAAATCATCAGGTATAATATTGCTCAACATTCCAACCAATAAGATTTTGCTGGTACGACATAAAGATGAAGGACACTAGGGATATCCAAAAGGTATTTCAAAACATTTAAAGAAATTAAATTACTTCATGGGAAATATTTTTTGAAAAAACCGAAAGATGGCGTTACCAAGAGGCATCCGCCGTTCCCATGACGAGAACCCGAAAAGTGGGTATTCTAGATACTTAATTAAGATTTCGATTCCCTTTATTACCTCTCTCGCCGAACAAAAAAAGATTATCGCTCACCTTGACTCAATTTATCAAAAAATCAAAGCAGTGAAAGAATTGCAAGAGCAAACCGAAAAGGAATTGAGTGTTTTAGAAAAATCAATTTTATCAAAAGCGTTTACCAGCGAATTAATATGAAAAACGCAAACAAAAAAGAGAAAACAATTTCAGAACCAAAAGTTATTGAAGCAGTGTTAGACTGGGCGTATAAAAATGGCTGGGGATTAAGGCCTCGCATTAAACATGGCCACAATTCTGGTGTGGATTTAGAGTTAACGAATGAGGAAACACGGCACAAGTATCTTATTGAATGCAAGGGAGGCTCACACCATGAGGTTAATTTCGTCTATTCACTGGGCCAAATAGTTACCCGCATGAACAGAGTGCCCAAAGGGGTAAACTATGGTATTGCGCTGCCCACTAAATCGGCAGAAATCGCCAGGCGGAGAATTCCAAAAGGTTTTGCTACACGGAATAAGCTAACCATTTTTTCAGTTTCCAATGATGGTCGTGTACGGCGGTATACGCCGAAGAACTTTTAAGAAATTTGAGCATTGCTGCAGGGGGACAAGGCGTGCGGGGTATTATCATTGCCGCTGATGGGAACCGAGCGCTTCTCGATGCCGTGAGTACGGTGAGCGGTTTTATATCCGTAAAGTATTACCGAGTGAAATTTCATTTTGAGGATCCTGAGTGGGGGTTATTTGGGTCGGGTTAACTTGATGAATACTGTGCACAGCCCCTCTTGCGCATGGGGGAAAGAGGTATATGCTGGCGCGTTGGGTGAAAAAGGTGTTGCATGGAGGGACCGAAATGAAGCTGTTCGGTGGGCGATTTTTTGCGGGACGGCACCTGCACGAAGGGAAAGTGTCCTCGGCCGCCACCACATGCCCCGCGACGTTTAGTCGCGCGGTGGAGGCGATGGCAGCATACATGCCGGCGCGGCGCGCGGTATGCTTCGGGTTTGGCATAGCACAGGCGCCGGAGGCGGCGGTGCCGCTGCGGCGCCTGCAGATCCGTGCCGAGCGAGAGATACACAAGCTCGGCCGCCCATTGGATGCGCTCTTTATAGACTCAGAGTCTATATTGGTGGCGCTCGCTCCCGTTGCGGCGGACGAGCGGGGAGCTATTCAAAGGGGTTTTATGGCGGCGTGGGAAGATCTCGCGCCGGCGCCCGGAGACACATGCACCGCGGCAAATTCCTGGCACATTACTCCCCTGGGCTGGGTCGTGCTCTCGGCCCTTGAGACGCCACGCTATCTTCGGGTGGAAGCACTCAAGAAGCGGGTGCGCGCCGCCTCATGAAAATGGTGGCCGCACACGGCACTCACACCCCGCGCCAAGGCGCGGGGTGTTTTTGTTGCAGTCTTTTTATGGCATGAGCGCACCCATTTGACGCTTTGCGCCAAATGGGTACGCGGGGGTACCGCGCCGCATATTGTTGTGCTATGGTGACGTCGGTTTTCGCACAGGGGAGAGAGGACGATGGAAGATATCCTGACGATTGCCGTATGCCCGATTGGAGAGTGCGCCGAGGGTGCGGTGTATATCCGCACGGTGCCGGTCGCACAGCCGGAACGTGTCTTTATTTTCGGCAAATGGAAAAGAAAGCGGCCAGCCGGCGTCAGGCGGCGTATACGCGCACGGGTGGCCCGCGCCATGGCGGCGGTGCCCTACCAGAAGATCAACGACATATTTCATGTGAGGGTGCGATGCACCCCCGACGGCGTTATTGTTGGGGATGGCGCCGCGGAGCGTATTAACCCCGCAGAGGAGGTTATAAGGATTCTGTAGCTTTTTCGGTCTCCCTGAAGTAGAAACCGCCTGCCAAAAATTGGCAGGCGGTTTTGCGGAGATAGAGGGATCATACAATCCGCCACTCGAGCATAGTGCCGGCGCGGAAGGGAACCACACTCCCAATTTGCTGCGGCACCTCCCACCTCTCTTTCACGGGTGTTACGGTGCCCTCGTTGAGGGGAAGGCCATAGAACTCCGCGCCAAAGTGCGAGGTGAAATCTTCAAGGCGACCAAGGCGGTCTGCC
>WFWK01000068.1 GCA_015491135.1 Patescibacteria group bacterium
GTTCGGTATCCTGTGCCTCGCTCATAACAGAGGGGCTGTAAGAAGGAAACGAGACCATTGCCAAAATCTCCCCGGTTTGCACATCAATTATGGCTCCGGCTCCTCCTCTGTACCCTCCCGTTAGGGTGCTTTTTTTAATCGCATCAAACAATCCCCTTTGTAAATCGGCATCTATGCTTAAAATCAAATTGGAACCCGAAGTCGGCGGTTTTATGGTATTTGATTGTTTTTGTCTTCCCAAAGCGTCAACTTCTATGAGCCTTACCCCATTTACTCCTGAGAGGATTTCGTTAAAACTTTTTTCAATTCCTGATTTTCCTTCATAGTTTTTGCGCCACCAGTTGCCGTTTTTATCTTTTGCCGGGTAAGATACATAACCTAAAATATGCGAGAAAGCTTCACTGTCTATGTAAACTCTTTTGGCGTAAGTATCAAAAGTAGTTGTGGAGACGGTTGAGTATTGTGGCGCATTCCAGGCAAGTCTTCTTTTGAATCTGTCCATTATCACCCCTCTTTCTGCAAACACTATTGTTTTGTCTATTCTGTTTGCATTTGCCAGAGCCAAAAACTCTTTGTTTCTTACTATTTGTAAATCAACTGCCCTGTAAGTAAAAACCAACAACACCAAAACAAAAACAACAGACAAGAAAAATATTCCCCATTTTTCAATTGGCTTTACGATTTTGCCTTCCGCATGATCTTGAAAACGGGGCAAGTTTGTCGCATCAAGCAAAACATCATCAAACTCTATGGAATTATATTTTTTACGTCTCCTCCACATACTCAAAACAATCTCTTTTTAACAAAATTCACAGTAAGAAACACTAGCAAAAAAACTACTGTAGTCTGAAAATGTTTAAGCAAATCAGCACTCGGATCAAAAAATACGAGATCATATAAAAACGCCAAAAGAAGCACCTCCCAGTCAAACCACCAAAACAAAAGAAGCAAAATCGCAAAAAACGCCCACCATGGCAACAAAAAAATTGCAACAACTCCGCCAACAAGTACAAATATTGAAGTTAAAAATTTACTCATCAGCTTATTATAAATTGATTGAAGAGATAATACAAAATTAGATAGCCCTAGACTACAATTAACATTAATAAAAAGAAGGTTGTAAAAACATGATCTTGGTTTATTTTCATAATAAATTAAAGTATATTATGAAAATAAAAAGCTGATCAGTTTAAAAAACAAATTATGAAAAAAGAAATTGAAGCAACATATTTATCTGTTGACAAAGAACATGTTCGCAAAAAACTTAAATCTCTCGGTTTTTCTCTGATAACGCCTGAATACATGATGCGCCGAAAAACATTTGATTTTTCTCATGTCGCTCCAGGTCGCAATAAGTGGGGGCGTGTCAGACAGGAGTCAGATAAGGTGACTATGACAGTAAAAGAGGTTCGCGGTTCTGGTATTGATGACACATATGAAGTTGAGCTTGTGGTAAATAATTTTGACACCGCTTGTGCGTTTTTTGAAGCATGTGACATTCCTGCAAAAGCGTTTCAAGAAAATATGCGCGAACTGTGGCGTCGTGATAATATAGAAGTCACTATTGATACATGGCCAGGACTTAAGCCGTTTGTGGAAATAGAAGCGGAAACAGAAAAAGCAGTACGAGAGGTTTCAGAAGAGCTTGATTTTAATTTTGAAAAAGCCGTTTTTGGAAGTATCGATCTTGTATATGAAAAAGAGTTAGGCATTCCTGCCGAAACGATAATCAAATTGCCAGAGATCACATTTGCAAATCCACCAAAGAAAAACGCCGCGTAGGTTTATTAACTTTCTGAGCACGAGAAACTATTATAAGTGTTACTGTCAAACACTGGCTACACTGACAGTGTATCTAAAAAACAAAGAAATACACTTGAGACATTATATTCTCCGGCACTCTTGCATAAAGATGGATAAAGGCATTCTGAGGTTTGGCGACAACAGCACCAACTTTGGCAATCGGCAACTGCAACTCGGGCAGAAAAACAAGTGCATCTTCTGCTACCTCCACTCCTGCCGGAAGCTCAATTACAAAATTTCCCGTACCCTCACCTACGGCTTTTGCTTGAATTGAGTTGTCGCCGGAGATTATCACCACATCGGTTACTTCCCCGGGAGATGAGAAAAGCTTAACGGTTGCGATTTTGTCTTCAATATCAATTACTTTTCCTATGGCAAATCCGTATTTATCAAGTACAACCGAGGGGGTTGCTTTTTTATTCTCAAGAAGTACTAAAATCGTACCATCTTTTGTTACCGACGATACACGTCTTACCGGTTCATATTTTTGCTCTTTATCAATGTCTGAATTGGCAAAAATCTCAAATTGTGCAAGTTGGTATTGCAAAAGGGCGTTTTTGTAGGCAAGTTTTTCCAACTCCGCCACTCTAGAGCGAGCCTCTTGCAATTTTCGCTCCAGAGAAGCTTTGGTTTCCAAATTTGCAGTCTTGCCGGCAAAAGACAACATTGGGGAAGCGAGATTTTTTGTAACTGAACTTATTTTTCCGTTTGAAAAGTGGTTCACCGCCAACAGAGCAAACAAAACCGCCAAAAAAAGCGCAAGTTTGTTCCATTTCTTCTTTTTATATGTCCCCTTTAAATTCATTGTTGTGTGTTATTAACGCTTCTTTAAAACCTTCGGTGTCCTCAAGAATAACAGCTGTTCCTCTTACAACCGCAGTGAGAGGGTCTTCG
This sequence comes from Patescibacteria group bacterium, assembly GCA_015491135.1. GTDB lineage: Bacteria > Patescibacteriota > Minisyncoccia > Phycocordibacterales > UBA2100 > S143-145. The sequence continues at coordinate 2,698 of WFWK01000068.1, forward strand.
GCAACTTTAACCGGAATTTGCAACTCCTCTTTGAACAGGTTTGCAATTCCTCGTATAAGAGCGCCACCCCCCGTCAAATACACTCCACGCCTCATAACATCCGATACCACCTCAGGGGGAGTAGTTTCCAAAACTTCTTTTGCAACATGTACAAGCCTGGAGACAGACGGAACAATCGCTTCGCGAATATCGGAATCGGTTATAACAACCTCTTTCGGAAGACCGTTTACCAAATCTCTACCTCTTACAACAACCTCAAGAGGCTCTTCCAACGGAACAACAGCTGCAACAGAGAGCTTAACTTCTTCAGCGGTTTTTTTGCCGATTAAAATTTTAAATTCGTTTCTTATATAGTTTATTATGTCATCATTGAAAGCGTCTCCGGCTATGGCAATGTTTTTGGCATTAACCAACCCTCCCAGAGATATAACCCCAATGTCTGTGGTACCTCCTCCTATATCTATAACCATTGAGCCGGTGGGCTCTTTAACAGGTAGGTTTATTCCAACAGCGGCCGCCATCGGCTCCTCTACTATGTGTACTTCTCGCGCGCCGGCGTTTTTTGCGGCGTCTTCCACTGCTCGCACCTCAACGTTGGTAATTCCCGATGGAACTCCAATGACAACTTTCGGTCCCAAAAAACGAGAAGAAGATGAAGCTTTGGAAAGAAGGTATGAAAGCATTTCCTCGGTTACTTCAAAATCTGATATCACCCCGTCTATAACCGGCTGTACCGCCTCTATGTGCCTTGGAGTTCTACCGAGCATATCTTTCGCTTCTTTTCCCACAGCGACAATTTGACCGGTTTTGCTGTTTACAGCGACAATTGATGGTTCGTTTATTACAACCCCTCTTCCTTTAACATAAACAAGGGTGTTTGCCGTGCCCAAATCTATACCGATATGATCGGATACAAAAGAGAGTGCTTTGTTTTTTATTTGTCCCAACATAATCAGTAACTTTTAGCAAAAATCCAATCATGTTTTGCCGGCTCTCCGGTTATAAAGCATGTTTTGTTGGTCGGCTTTTTATCTTCATACTCTTTAGGAAGAACACGAGAGACCATAGAATACTTCTCTTTAAGTAGTTTTTCCGATTCCGGCTCTTCAGACCAAGAAGCCAAGAAGAACTTGCCCGGATGTTTTTCTATCTCATCAATTGAACTGATTTGAACAATGTTTTGTTGTTGAAACTCTTTGGCGCTACGGAACATATTATCTTGAATTTCTTTAAGTAAATCTGAAACATAATCGTTTATATGTTGCGCCGGCACGCTGGTTTTCTCTTGAGTGTCTCTTCTGTATACAGTGCAAACCATATCTGCAACTTCATTTTCACCAACTTCAATTCTGATTGGTACTCCTTTTATTTCCCAATCGTAAAATTTATGTCCGGGAGACTTGTTTTCTCTGTTGTCAACTTTCACCCTAAATTCCGCTAAAGCTTTGGAAATATCTGAGGCAAACTTGGAAACCTCTGCTGTATTTTTAATCGGAACAACCACCACCTGAGTTGGCGCCACATTAGGCGGTAGCTTAAGGCCCTTATTATCTCCGTGGGCCATAATTAAAGCCCCCAGTGTACGCCAGCTCATCCCCCAGCTGTTTTGGTAAACAAAGTGCCACTTTCCATCTTCTCCCAAATACTTAATATCAAAAGCTTTTGCAAAATTATCAGCCAAGTGATGACTTGTGGCACCTTGAATGGCTTTGCCGTCTTTTGCCATTACTTCAGTTGTTGTTGTAATTTCAGCTCCGGCAAATTTCTCGCTTTCCGATTTTTTGCCCCAAAGAGTCGGAATGGCCATCCACTCGTAAACCTCTCTGTACATATCAAGCATTCTCCACATCTCCTCCAAAGCCTCATTTTTGTCTGCAAAAGCGGAATGGCCTTCTTGCCAGAGAAACTCACTCCACCTTAAAAACGGCCTGGGACGTTTTTCCCACCTTACGACATTCGCCCATTGGTTTACTCTAAGAGGCAAATCTCGGTAACTGTTTATCCATTTTGCAAATGTCGGATACATTACCGCCTCTGAAGTCGGGCGCACCGCCAAAGGCTCCTGCAACTCCTCTCCCCCAGCAACAGTCACAACGGCAAGTTCCGGAGAAAACCCTTCAACATGCTCGGCTTCAGCTTGCAAATTGCTCATCGGCAAAAACAGTGGAAAATACAAATTTTCCACACCATCCGCCTTTATGCGCCTGTTGAGTTCGTCTTTTATGTTCTCCCAAATCGCAAACCCGTACGGTTTCACTATTCCGCATCCTCTTACTTGTGAAGATTCCGCCAACTCGGCCTCTTTAACCACATCTTGATACCATTGTGGAAAATCTTTTTCCTGAGGTGTAATTCTTTGCATAAAACTATGGTACTACGGAAAACCCGACAAAACAATATTAACAAGAATTCCTTAATTTAATTGAGATATTGTCAAGAGTTAGTTGAACATTTTCAAGATATCGTGATAGGTAACAAATACCATAAACAAGATAAGCAAAGAAAAGCCTATTAAGTTCAACCCTGTTACAATAAATGTTGGTATCTTTCTTCTTATGACCCATTCGGTCGCCACCATCACTATCCTACCCCCGTCTAGGGCCGGCAGTGGTATCAAGTTTATAACAACCAGGTTTATTGATATAAACGCGATTACATGCAAAAGATAGATAAACCCGATTGAGGAAGCATCACTTACCACACCAACAATTCCAACCGGCCCCGCAACTTGATTCCAGTTTATCCCTTCCGTAAAAGCGTTTTTAAAGAGTGTAAACAATCCTTTTGTAACTTGCCCCAACGCTTCAAAAGAAGCAATGGTTCCGTAGTAGACTGACTTAAAAAGACCAAGTGGTTTTTCAACAATATAGTTCATTGCAATTCCAACCGCAGGTTTACTCGGAGACTGTGTCAGTATCCCTTGCGCCGGAGTTAAAACAACGGTGCTGGTAGACTGCTCTCCCATATGAAGCACCGTAAAGACAATCTCTTCTCCAACATGTTGTTGAATAAATTCAGATACCGCAGGCGGAGTTGTTTTTTCAATTTCTTTGCCGTCTTGAGATTTAAGATTCAGTATTTGATCACCAACTTTTAAACCCGATTCATCGGCCGGCGAGTTGGGCAAAATCTGTGAAATTATAAGTTTTCCTTGCTCGTTTTGGGTCGGATCGGCGGGAGTGGGCGCTCCCAACATAAAAGAGGCACTAAACAGAACCCACGCAAACAAAAAATTAAACAAGACCCCGCCAAAGAGCACGGCAATTTGCGCCAGGGGATGCTTGTTTATAAGAGCCCTGTTTTTATCCTTTGGTGAGATTTTTGCATCATTAGATTCTCCCAAAATACGCACAAATCCACCAAAAGGCAACCAGTTTAAGGTGTAGACGGTCTCACCGATTTTACCCAAGGTTAATGCTTTGGGAGGATATCCAACTCCAAACTCTTCCACTTTTATTTTAAAAAGTTTTGCAAACAGAAAGTGCCCTAATTCATGCACAACAACCAAAGCTACCAATATAACTAAAAAAAATACAACCGACATATCATTTAATTAACAATAAAATTATTCATTTATTTCTTCTTCTTTTTTCTTAAACAGCGCATCCAACTGCTCGTTTATATCTTTTGTAATTTTTTCCATCTCTTCTTTCGCTGCAAATTTTTCATCTTCGGTTATCTCACCGTTTTTTTGTTTTTCTTGAATATCGCTCCAAACCTCATCGCGCGCTTTACGCAAAGAAACTCTTGCTTCTTCATGTTTGTCTTTTGCCAGCTTTACAAGTAAGGTTTTTCTCTCTGAGGTAAGCTCGGGAAAGACCACGCGCAAGCCGGTAGCATCCACAACAACAGATACACCCAAGTTTGCATCAGTTATCGCCTTTTCAATGTCTTTTAAAGTTGACTGGTCAAACGGAGTTACTCGTAAAGTTTTCGGGTCCTCTATCCCCATATTTGCAACTTGGTTTAAAGGCAGTCTTGTTCCGTAACTTTCTACAAATATAGAATCAAGCAATGACGGTGTTGCTCTTCCGGTACGAACTGAAAGTAATTCACCGGAGAGCCACTTAACTATTTCCTCGGTTTTTGATTTATAATCTGAGAAGTCGTAACTCATTTTTTAAATTTAAACTTTTAATGCATTTTTAGTATAACTTATTTTTTGGGATACAAAAGAGCAAACAGCTCCAACAGATTTTTTGTCGGATATGAACTTTGTTTGTATAAATCATGCGCTTCAAGTAAATAGTTGAGGACAGTTTTATTATCGGTTTTCCATTCAGGGCTTTTCTGTTGCGCGTTTTCCAATAGTTTTTTGCAAAAAAGCAAAGCTTCTCGCCTGTCTTTTATTTTTGAGACATAATCCAGCCGTTGCGTTAAAGAAAGTTTTAAAAATTCATCTTCCGAAAAATTTAAACCTTGTTGTTTTATATTAAGCTCTGTCAATCTTGAAAGAAGAGTTGGTCTCAAAGTGGTTTTGTCTTCTGTAAACACATAAAAAATTACGTTATCCGGTGAGTCTTCCAATGTTTTCAAAAGAGCATCTTGCGCTTGCGGGGTTATCTCATTTGTTACAATAGCTATATGTTTTTCATCTGCAATGTTTTTAAAGCTCGCCTGTTTTGTAATCTCTCTTGCGTCCTCAACTGACACTTTATCAAAGACAAATATCAAGACATCCGGGTTCTCATGCGCTTTTACTCCTCTCTCTTGCAAAAAAGAGACAAGAGCATCTTTTGCTTGATTTATATCGCCTTCATGTTGAATCAAATATGTCATATGTGGATTATACCAAAGTTATTGATAAAATATTCAAATGAAAGTAATTTTTCAAAACGATAAAAATTTTCCTCCTCTTTTGAAAGAAATTCCCAACCCACCGGATAAGTTATACATTGAGGGTGAGAATATAAACTGGAGTCAATTTAAATTTTTAACCGTTGTCGGCTCACGTAAAAACTCAATATATGGGAAAATGGTTTGTGAAAAATTGATAAAAGGACTTAGAGGATATCCCGTTGTTGTGGTCTCGGGGCTTGCCTATGGAGTGGATACCATAGCTCATAAAGCCGCGCTTGATGCCGGCATTAAAACCGTGGCAATTCCCGGCTCCGGAATTGATTTTTCAGTTTTGTACCCGAGAGCAAATATTACTCTCGCCAAAAGAATAATTAAAAACGGCGGAGCGCTTTTATCTGAGTTTGAACCAAAACAAAAAGCAACCAAATGGAGCTTCCCTCAAAGAAACAGAATAATGGCGGGAATCTCCCATGCAACCCTGATAGTGGAGGCTCAAGAGAAAAGCGGAACTCTCATAACGGCACGTTTGGCAGTTGAATACAATCGTGAACTACTTGCGGTACCACATGATATAACTCGAGACAGCGCAAAGGGTGTATTGCAATTTTTAAAACTTGGAGCATTTCCCGTTAGCTCATCTGATGACATTTTGGAAATTTTAAAAATTGACAAAAAAGAAGTTGTCAATGAAAAACCTGAGTTAACTCTTTCAAAAGAAGAGAAGTTTATAATTGAAAACCTAAAAAACTCTCCGTCCTCCAAAGCAGCTCTTGTATCCAAAGCAAAAGCGGTTGGACTTGAGATTTTAACTAATATCTCAAAAATGGAACTCTCCGGTAAGATAAAAGAAGAAAACGGATTTTTGTTTTTAAAGTAAATGTAAAAAGTCGCCGATTGCTCGGCGACTTTGGTGTTAATGAACACTGTAGAGTACAGGGGCGCTTTTGAGAAAAGATTTTTCTCTCCGCCCGGCCAAAAACCCCTCCTGATCAAGGCAGAAAACAATATCCATATTGTTAGAGTGTTCTTCCCGAAGTTGAACTGCAAGTTCAAGCGGACTTTGAAGCCATATATCAAGCAAAATATAATCAAAGCTGTACTTTAGAATTTTATCATCCCCTATAAGCGGATGAACCGAAGTCCACAAAAAACTTGCATCACTTTTAATTATTACGGGCATCCAAATAAACCCGGAGGTTGCGCCAAGAATTATTTGCACACCAAAACTAGAAACCCTTTTCTCGGCAAACGCCCCACGCACAAAATCTAAAGAATCTTTCTCCAAAGCTACAATCAAATAATCCCTCTCGGGTGTGAGATCATAATTGTCAGCCTCATCGTTACGCAGTACACTGGCGCGAATATCACCAAGTTGTACATATAAACTTTTGGGTCTTTTGTTAACGGGAGTTTTTTGCAGAGTTTTGCTCATTTAAACTCCTCCTGGTTGGAAATGCACCTTATTACAAAATACATGGTCGGTTTAAAACAGTCAAACTTATTTAAATTGCATTTTTTTGAAAAACACGCTACCCTTGCTTTCATGAAATTGGTCATAGTAGAGAGCCCCGCGAAGGCAAAAACAATAGAAAAATACTTGGGAGAAGACTTTGTAGTGCGCGCTTCAGTTGGACACATTCGCGACCTCCCCAAATCAAAAAAAGACGCAATAGACATAAAGGCGGGTTTTGTTCCGAAATACGAAACAGTAAAAGGAAAAGAAAAAATTATTGCGCAACTTAAAAAGTTGGCAAAAGATGCCGATGAGGTAATTTTGGCAACAGACCCGGATCGCGAAGGAGAAGCCATAGCTTGGCATTTGGCGGAAGTTTTAAATTTAAAAAACCCCAAAAGAGTTGAGTATCATGAAATTACCAAAGAAGCTATAAAAGAAGCCTTTGCGCACCCGCGCTCAATAGACGAACAAAAAAAACAGGCTCAAGAGGCGCGAAGGGTTCTTGATAGACTGTTTGGATATGAGCTATCGGGACTTATCTGGAAAAAAGTCAGATACGGGCTCTCAGCGGGAAGAGTTCAATCTCCTGCTCTTAGAATTTTAATGGAGAAAGAGCGTGAAATTCGCGCTTTCAAGCCTGAGACTTATTTTATCTTAACCGCAGAGGCTAAAGCCAAAGAGTTGGAATTTATTTTAATCTCCGAGGAGCAACCTAAAACAAAAGATAGGGCCCTGGAGATAAAAGAAAAGGGAGAAAAGGCGCTATGGCAAGTTAAAGATATAAAAGAGCAAAAAGTCTCGCGAGCTCCGGCTCCGCCGTTTATAACAAGCACCTTGCAACAAACAGCAAGCTCCAGATTAGGCTTCTCCCCATCTCAGACAATGCGTTTGGCTCAAAAACTCTATGAAGCAGGACATATAACCTATATGAGGACCGACTCGCCCACTCTCTCAAAACAAGCCCTTGTGCAAATGCACTCTCTTATAAAACAAAAATATGGGGATGGCTTTTTGCAACCTCGCACTTTCAAATCAAAAAGTAAATCAGCCCAAGAAGCTCATGAAGCCATAAGACCAAGTGATTTTAGCAAAACAGTCGCCGGTGGGTCAGCGCAAGAGCGCAAACTCTATGATTTAATCTACAGACGAGCGCTTGCAAGTCAGATGGCCGACGCTTTGATACTCAGAAGTAAACTCATGGTCTCATCCGACAGTGATGATTTGCCCGTCTTTTCAATTAAAGGACAAAGAGTTTTATCTGACGGGTGGTTGCTTGTCTTTCCGGAAGCCAAATCAGACGATGTAGTTCTCCCGCAACTCTCAGTTGGTGATAAAGTTTCAATTGAAAAAATAGAAATTGAAGAAAAACAAACCACTCCACCTAAAAGATATACCGAAGCCGGACTTATAAAAGAGCTTGAACAAAGAGGGATAGGAAGACCGTCAACATATGCAACAATTATAAAAACCTTACAAGATAGAGGCTATGTAACAAAAGAAGGACGAACCTTAATTCCAACTGACACCGGTGAGGTTGTCTCCTCTTTCTTGGAAAAACACTTTGGTAAATATGTTGCCGATGCTTTCACCGCAGAGATGGAAAAGGAACTTGATGAGATAGCGCAAGGTCAAAGACAATACAAAGAAACTCTACAAACTTTTTGGGATGAGTTTGAAAAAGAAGTTAAAAGCAAGTCTGACGTTGAAAAACTAACCGTTTTAGGGCCGGCTCCCGAAGAATTTAAATGCCCTGATTGCGGGGCCCCAATGCAATGGCGCCTTTCCAAATCAGGAAAGTTTATGAGCTGTTCTCGCTTTCCGGATTGTCTGGGAGCAAGAAAAGCGGATGGTTCAACCATAGAGCCACCGAAAGAAACAGGTGAGCCTTGCCCTGTCTGCGGAGTTGGAGGTGAGAAAGAGAATAAAAAGAAACCCGGAGTTTTAATAGAAAGAGAAGGACGCTTTGGAAGATTTATAGCTTGTTCAAATTATCCAAAATGCAGATATGTTAAAAAAGACGAACAATTAAACTCCACAGGCGTAAAGTGTCCGCAGTGTAAAGAAGGCGAGATAGTTGAAA
>WFWK01000069.1 GCA_015491135.1 Patescibacteria group bacterium
TAATGCACCTGTTATTCAGCAACATCCTTATGCAAAAGCAACCGGCTTAGAAAACGCACAGGACATAAAAAACTATTTAGATAAGGTGTGGTATCAAGGACACAGCGATTCTTATTGGCACGGGTTACACAAAAATACGCGAGTAAACAATTATTTTGGGTATTGGTCTTGGGAAAGTGCCGCCCTTGCCAAAATAAAAAACATAGACGATAGCAGTCTTAAAAACCAAAAATACTATCCCTATGATGCCGTGCATTGGTGAAAATTAAAAACAAAATAAAAAATCAGCCTAAAGAAAACCGCCCTTAAAGCCACCGCCACCGCAGCAGACATCCTTACCTTTATAAAAACAGAGTTAGATGCCCTTATAAAAGCGCTTAATGAAGGAAAACTATTACAATACCTTGAAGAAAAATTTGTATCTTTATTTGGTAAAACCAACTATCAAAATAACGGTTGGTATAACAAGCGTAGCATCCCGAAGGGTGCTATGATTTGTTATACATTGTTGGGCACAGTACTTTTATACTTCATTTCGGGTTCCATTGCAAATCTCAGTTGTCCATTGTGTCTTACCTTATTTTCTTTTTTGTCTTTTATGTATTCTTTTAAAGCACGAGCAACAAATTCACCAAGTTTTACAGGCACAGCGTTACCAATCATCTGTTCAAGATTTGTCTTAGAGCCTTTAAAAATGAAGTCCTTAGGAAAAGTCTGAATATAACTTCTTTCTATTGTTGTTAATGGTCTTACGTCATCTGAAACATCTGCAGTGTCTCCTGGGTGTCCTGGGTAGCCACTTGGTATGGGTCTATTAACTCCCCTTATTGTTGGACTTGGTTCGTGAATACTAAAAACTCCCCTTCTTTTGTAACTTCTTGGATGACGATAATAATGTTCAACCCCGAGTGAATCACCGAGATAGTCAAAAATTGTCATCTGTTTTTTCGCAAGGTTTTTTGAAAAGTAGGGTAACAGAAAATCATCATTTTCGCCTAAACTACCCACCATAAAAAAGCGTTTTCTCGCTTGCGGAACACCACAATAACTCGCATCAAGAACTTCCATACTTATCCCATACCCTGCACTTTTAAGAATCTTGATTGCTTCTCTTAATATTCTGCTTTTTATAATGCGTTCGACATTTTCCATTACAAAATATTTCGGCTTCACGGTTCTCACAATTTCAGCATATGAAATAGTCAAATCAGCTCTTCCGAGAGTATCGTCTCTTTTCCCTGCACTTGAAAAGTCTTGACAAGGCGGACCACCAATGATTAAGTTTGGATTGAGTTCCTTAATAAATTTCTTGCTTTCTTGATTTCCTAAATCGAAATCATATATTGGATGGTCAAAGTTGTCTCTGTAGACTTCAACAGCAGGTTTCCAATTATCGAATGCTGCGACTATTTCAAAACCTACATTATGAAAGCCTAACGACATCCCACCACAGCCTGAGAATAAATCAATCGTTCTAATTTTATCTTTCTCCATTATTCAAAAAGTTCTGGTGAGTTAAATATAATTGCGTCAAATCTTCGTTCTGGGCTTAAAAGGTTTTGTCCACCACCCAAAATTATATTCTTGATTTCTTCTTTGGAAATTCTTGGACTATGTAGTTCATCACAGTTCATATAAGGATGTGTGACCATACCGCTTACAGCAAAAGCTTTATCGTTTTTTGTATTATACGAAAGAGCATCAATTATTTGTGCGTGATTAAACTGCCCATTAAGTGAAAAGTCATAAAGCATTTTAAACAACCATATTATTGTCCTTATTTGGCGAGTAATTCTATTGTTCGTTGATAGCTCACCCCTTGCCACATCAAGAAAAAGTTGTGTAAATGCAAAGTTCGACCAAACAAAAACATCTAAGCAATTCTCAGCAAGTGCGGGAGATTTTCCTTGTGTTTTCCATATTGGTTGCATTAAAATTGGCTCTTGCTTGTCAAGTATTGACAGAGTAATGGCATCAATAGTTTCAAGCATTTTAGGTAAATATGCCCAAACATTTGTTCCTTCTGTCCAATCGTCTATTTTCTCAAAGTCAGATGAAAAATGTAAACTTAGTTCATCAAGCTTGTCTCTAAAATTGAAGGCGATACTACAAGCAAGATACACTATTGTATCAGGCCTTATTACAATCTCAGTTCCGTACTTGTTTTCTGAAAGTTCACAGGTTGTATTATCAGGTAATGCGGTTAACTTTATTTCTATTGGTTTGAGAGCTTGTCCGCTACTTTTTCTTTGCGTTACCAAGTCAACCCTTGGAAGATGTCCCACTAAAAGTTGTTCATATGGAGTATAAGCTGATTCAAATGAATAGAACAAATCATCTGATGTCGGAGCAAGTCCAAAAAAGTCAGATGTAGATATTTTTTGATGAACAACTTTCAAGTCTTTGTTTAAAGTCAAGTATATATTTTCAAATCCCTTTTTGTCCAAATAGGCTGAAAGCGAAGCTGGGAAGGAAGAGTTGAACTGATTCTTTCCCCAAGTTCTTTTATTGGTGAAATCTCTATTAGAGTGCTTTATTCCGTATAATCCGGGATTTATTTCAGTCATATATTTTGTTTATAAATATTAGTCAAATTCATTTCGCAAAGGTACAAAATCTGAATCATACCTTGGGTTTATTTGTATTGTGCCCAACTTCAATGTACTTTTTGATTTATTTAATACCCTAGATAGTACTCTTAAAAGGCAGTGGATAAAACAATTAAAAAAAACAGATTTCTTTTTTACCCTTGAGGACGATATCCTTACCTTTGTTTACCGCGATGTAGAGATATTTAAAGGCGAAGTAAAAATAGCAGAAAAAGAACTAGCCTCCTACTTCCAAAACGCCAAGAAAGAAGGAAAAACCTTAGAGAAATACTTGGATGAGGTGGCGGAGCGGATTGGCAAAAGAAAAACGGCTTTATTACGGTGGGCGGAGAAGTTTGATAGATATTTTGTCAGTCATTTAAACGGTGAAGCAGGTATAGAAAAAATAAAATTGATGTCGGGTTTATTGGAAGACGAGTTTGTTACTTTGGGGCAAGGCGGTCACCGGTGGAACAAAAATATAAAGTTGA
>WFWK01000070.1 GCA_015491135.1 Patescibacteria group bacterium
GATCTGGAGACCATTCTTGAGAAGGAGTATTTGTATAAAAAAATTAACAAAACAAAAGTTTTAATTATTGATGAGATTTCAATGATATCTTCATCTTTATTAGATAGTGTGGATTTAGTTTTAAAAGCGGTTAAGGGAAACAGCAAACCTTTCGGAGGTGTGCAAATTGTGCTCTCGGGTGATTTTTTTCAGTTACCACCGGTTGTAAAAACCGGGAACTTTTCTTTTGCTTTTGAAGCGTTAAGTTGGCAAAATGCGGACATACGCACTTGTTATCTATCAACTCAACACCGACAAAAAAACGATAAGCTCTATGAAGTTCTCTCTGAAATGCGAAGCGGAAATCTGAACGAGAGCACAAAACTTGCATTAAAATCAAGAGTAGGGGTCAAACCCGAAGCGGGAAATACAACTTTTCTTTTCACTCACAACAGTGATGTTGACAGATACAACAGAGATAAATTGATGAACCTTAAAGGCAGGGTGGTCAAACTGAAAGCAAAAACCGAAGGATCCAAAAAACATGCTCAATTTTTGTTAAAAAACATTTTGGCCCCGGAGGAGTTGACACTAAAGGTTGGCGCTTTGGTGATGTTTGTAAAAAATGACCCGGAAGGCAGATATGTAAACGGGTCTTTGGGAGAAGTAGTGGGTTTTTCCGGCAATTTGCCAAGAGTAAAACTGCAAAATGGCAGGGAGCTGCTTGCCGAGACTGTCTCGTGGAGTTATGAGGAAGACGGTAAGATAAAAGCGCAAGTGCACCAAGTACCACTGAGGCTTGCATGGGCAATTACCATCCATAAAAGCCAAGGGATGACCCTTGATTCGGTTTATGCCGATTTGTCAAAAGTTTTTGTGGAAGGGCAGGGGTATGTGGCGCTCTCAAGAGCAAAAAGCTTGAACAGATTGTATCTTGCGGGACTAAGTGAGAAAGCGTTTGCAATGCACAATAAAGTTTTGGATTTTGATATCCAAGCAAAAAAAGAATCCGAAAAATGGAATAAAATAATAAACAATTTTTCAAAAGAGAAATTACAAACTTTACATGAAGAGTTTGCAGGCAAAACGACAGACGGCGGAAAGCTTGCAACAGACGTGAAAACATTAAGACTGCTGGAAAAAGGTCTAACTGTTGAAGAGATTGCAGAGAAGCGAGGTATAACTCTTTCTACCGTACTGTCTCATCTTGAGAAAAATACAGACAAACTGACTCTTGAAAATCTTTTGTCTTTGCAATCTCTTTTGACTGACGATGATTACGACAAAATAAAAAAAGTTGCAGAATCTCTTTCATGGGAGAGGCTATCTCCTCTTAAAGCAAAACTTCCCAGCTACAGTTATGATCAGATTAAATTTGCAAGAATTCTGTATTTTATTAGACTACGTTCCCAAATAAGTACTGCGTTCACCGAGCCCTAAGTTTTACTTAGGGCTCGGTTGAGAATGTGTAAAAAATATATAAAGTAATAAGTTATGATGTGGAAACTTCATCAGCCTTATAAACCTTCGGGCGATCAACCCAAAGCGATAAAAGAAATCCTTAAGTCTCTTGAAAAGGATAGATTTACCACATTGCTTGGCGCAACCGGAACAGGGAAAACCTACACTGTAGCGCATGTGATAGAGAAAATAAACAAACCAACTCTTGTTATAGCGCATAATAAAACCTTGGCCGCGCAACTTGCATCCGAGTTTCAAACTTTCTTTCCGGAAAACGCAGTGCATTATTTTGTCTCTTATTATGATTATTATCAGCCGGAGGCGTACAAGCCGATAACGGACACTTACATAGAAAAGGAGGCGATGATAAATAAAGAAATAGATAGACTCAGACACAAGGCCACCCAGTCGCTTTTAACCAGAGATGATGTTTTGATAGTGGCTTCTGTCTCGGCAATCTATGGTGTGGGAAGTCCGCTGAATTATTTACAGGGCGCACGAAAATTCAAGAAAGGAGAGAGACTTTTAAGACAGGAACTTTTGCGTATTTTGGTTCATATGCACTACGGCAGAGTGGCAGCTGACCTGGAGCCGGCATCTTTTAGAGCAACCGGCTCTTTTGTGGAAGTGTATCCGCCACATGAGGAGATACTCTATAGGTTTAAAATATCAGCCGGCAGGTTAGCTGAGATACTTTTGCTTGACCCCATAACCCGAGAGATAAAACAGAGTGTGGATGAAATTTTACTGTTTCCTGCTAAGCATTTTGTAACCCCCGATGAAGTTGTAAAAGTGGCGCTGGAGGAGATAAGGGCGGACTTAAAAAAGAGAGTAAAAGAGCTTAAAGAGGAGGGAAAGATTGCCGAGGCCTCAAGATTGCAAAGAAGAGTGTTGGCAGATGTGGCGCGAATTGAAGAGTTTGGCTATTGCAATGGAATAGAGAACTACAGCAGATACTTTGACAGACGCTCTCCGGGCGAGGCTCCGGATACTTTGCTTTCATTTTTTCGTTTTAATCCCAAAACCAAAAAGTTTGACAGAGATTTTCTGACGGTGATAGATGAGTCTCACGTAACTCTGCCTCAGCTCTCCGGCATGTATGCTGGAGATGCGTCGCGTAAAAAAACTTTGATTGATTATGGTTTCAGACTTCCGGCGGCCGCTGACAACCGCCCGCTTACTTTTGACGAGTTTATAGAAAGAATAGACAAGGCAATTTTTGTATCCGCTACCCCGGGTGAGTTTGAAAAGAAAAACTCAACGATCGTTGAGCAAATAATCCGTCCGACAGGATTGCTTGATCCGGAAATTATTATATCTCCGGTGGTTGAGAGAGGAAATTATCCGGGGCAAGTAAAAGATGTTATAGAAAGATCTAAAAAGGTTATAGAAGGTGGAGGCAGGATTCTGATAACAACTCTTACAAAGAAAATGGCCGAGGATTTAAGCGAGTTTTTGAAAGACAGAAACCTTAAGGCCGAATACATTCACAGTGACATAAAGACAAAAGAAAGAATAGAGATTTTAAGCGATTTCAGAAGAGGAGTGTTTGATATTTTAGTTGGTGTTAACCTTTTGCGCGAAGGACTTGATTTGCCCGAGGTTGAAATGGTTGCTATTTTGGATGCCGATAAAGAAGGGTTTTTAAGAAGTGAAACATCTTTGATCCAAACCATTGGAAGGGCCGCGCGCAATATTAAGGGACATGTTGTTTTGTATGCCGATGAAATAACCACTTCGCTGAAACGCGCAGTTGATGAGACAAACAGAAGGCGCAAGCTACAGAAGGAGTATAATGAAAAACATGGCATTACTCCACAGACAGTTAAAAAAGAGATTCACGATATTACAGAGCAGTTTGTGTCCGCCCACAAAAAAGCCGTTTTAACTCTGGCCGAGCTTGATATTGCCGGTCTTGAGAACAAAAAAGATATCAAAAAACTTATAGCCGATAAGAAACTTGCAATGAAAGAAGCTGCGAAGGAGTTGGATTTTGAGACCGCGGCGACCTTAAGAGACGAGATTGCTTTGCTTGAGAAGATACAAAAAGATAAGCAATTGTAAGTTAGTGTCGGTTTGTTTTATCTCGCTTTTTTTCTCTTGGCCCGTAAATTTTAAGTTGTGGTTTTAAACGGTTGAGAGTTTCGGGGAGATTTAGCTTGTCCAAATTTTCAATCTGGAAACTTCTATCAACGTAAGCAAGAGTTATATGAGGGATAAATTTTTTGTTTTGCGTAAAGTGCGGAAGGGTTGAAAGTCGCTCTCTGAGTTGACTCATCTTCTGTGTGTGTTTTAAAATCAAAACCAAAGCCTGACATTTTGCTTTTCCCAATTTAAACAATGCTATTCTCTCGGGAGTTAACTCCAAAGGTGGCAAGCTCTCAACTACGTTTTGTGCTTCTTTAAAAACTTGTTTGTTTTTAAGATTAATTCCGAAAAATAAAGTTAAGTGAGCTTTTTGTACCACATCACCTCCTTTTCTTTTTAAAAAGCAAAAATCTTTCAAGTTTATTTTTGCAACAATTTTGCGTAATTTATTTTTTGATTCCTCAGTTAATGGAAACTCAATGTATCCTATCATAGAATTTTTTAACCTCTTTTATAAAACGCTCTTTTTTATTGAAAGGAATCCAAATTATATCTTTGTCTTTTTTCCACCAAGTTAATTGGCGTTTTGCATACTTCCACGCATCTCTTTTTATGCGTCTTTTTAGCTCTTCTTTGTCAATTTTCTTTTGCAGATAGTCTGCCAAGTGTCTCATTTCAAGTCCCAATTCTCGCATTTTTTTATAACTTAGCCCCCAAGCGTGCAGTTTTTCAGCCTCAGAGACCATGCCGGCTCTCACTCTTTTGTCAACGCGTTTTTCTATTCTTTCTTTAAGAGTTGCTCTATCCATTTCAATTCCCAATTTTAAGGGAGTGTAGGGAGAATTTCCGGGTTTATTGGGGAATTCCGCTCCCGAGAGGCTAACCTCAAGAGAACGGATAATTCTTGGTCGGTTATGTTTATCAACTTGTTTTGCGCGCTTCGAATTTATCTGAAGAAGTTTTTTATACAACTCTTCAGTGGAGAGTTTTTCAAGTTTGCCTCGCAGGTCAAAGTTAGGTTCAACTTGAGGAAGCGGAACTTCACGTAAAAGGGCTGATATGTAAAACATTGTTCCTCCCGCAAGTATGGGGAGTTTTCCTTTTTGCCAAATATCAACTATCGCACTGTCGGCATCTGCTACAAATTCACCTGCTGAGTAAATCTTTTTTCTTGGGTCCACTATATCAATTAAATGATGTTTTATCCCCTTGGCTTCCGTTTTGGTGACTTTACCGGAGGCTATGTTTATTTTTTTGTAGACTTGTCTTGAGTCTGATGAGACAACTTCTCCGTTGAAGCGTTTTGCCAGCAAAACCGCCAAATCGGTTTTACCCGATGAAGTTGCTCCATAGATTAAAACAAGCGGAATTTTGCCCATAACAAAAAGATAGCCAATTTACTGTTACGGGTCAATGTTTATTGACAAAAGAGTTTGGTTTTTATAGGTTGTAGGAAGTGCGAACCTTATAAGGAGGAATATCCAATGTCTAAGTTCACCGATGAAGAAATCCGTATCGCCGAAGAAAAACTGCAAGCTTTGGCGGGCAAGCACGGCATTATTTGTTGCTCAAATGAGAGGGAAAGGCTCGCTTCATCTTTTCAACAAGCTCAGCGTGAAGTTGAGTTTTTCAATAAAGTTTCTCGCGCTGCAAATTTGCTCATGGCTGAGATAGATGAGTTGCAAAAAGAAGTTGGAATATTTGGTTTTGTTGAGAAGGTTATTATTGAGCCAAGGTTTTCATTTTCAAAGATTTGCGTTGTTGATATTTTAAGCTTATCCGCTTTTCTTGACAGCTTCCCGAACGAAAGGCAGGTTGCAGACGCTTGGAGAGAAAAATTTATGGCAGGCAGAGACCCGGATGACATCTCGCCAAACGAGATGAGAGAAATTGAAAGAAAAACTGACGAGCACACAAAAAAGGCACTACAAGAGTTCAACGAAATGGAAAAGCTTAGGGGCAAGAGAAATATTTTTGTACTGCTTGCGCCTGCGGAACGCCCTTTCACCTTTGCGGAAACAAGTCGCACTCTTGAGAAGCTTGGAGCGAAAAGCTTTCCTCTGGCTTTCTCCTCAGCTCTTCTTTGCAATTCTTTTCCTTTTGAGCGAAGGGGAGCCTTCCTTTCCTGGGAAGGAGATGAGGCGTGGCTTTGCTTTAAAGAAGATGGCGAGGTTAGAATTTATAAAACAGAAATGGGTTTTATGGGGAGATATAATTTTCTCGCTCTTCTTTGATTTTGGTAGCTGTTTTAAAAACAACCCTCGGCTTTTTGCCGAGGGTTTTAAAATTACAAGATCCGATCTTGTAAGGTTGCACACGATTTTTTTCATGTTATCATTCAATTGTTAAAACACTCCTCCTTTTCTTTAGCGTTTTGCTCTTCAAAAAACGCACGAGAAAAGGAGCGTGAAAATTAGCAGTTAAAAAAACATTATGGAAGATTTTGAATTTGTAGATTTCGGACCTCTCTCTGTGGGTGATACCGTTCCCGAGGAAGTGGAGTTTGAGGTTTATCAAAACGATGAAATCAAAAAAGTTTCTTTTAAGGATTTTAGAGGAAAATGGCTTGTGCTGTTTTTCTATCCGGCAGACTTTACCTTTGTTTGCCCGACCGAGTTGGAGGATTTTGCAAAGCTCTATGACAAATTTAAAGAGGAAGGGGCCGAGGTTGTCTCTGTTTCAACTGACACGGTTTTTGTTCACAAAGCTTGGCATGATGAGTCTGAAGCTATAGGTAAAGTTACATATCCGATGGCGGCCGATCCGGCACACACCATCTCAGAGCTTTTCGGAGTACTTATAGAAGATGAAGGAGTAGCTTTGCGCGGTACTTTTGTAATAGACCCGGACGGAGTTGTAAAAACTGTAGAGATTCACGACAACAGTATAGGAAGGAGTGCGCAAGAGACTTTGCGCAAACTGCAAGCTGCGAAATTTGTTCGTGAGCACGGAGACAAGGTTTGCCCTGCAGAGTGGAAACCGGGAGATGATACTTTGGAGCCCGGACTTGACTTGGTCGGAAAAATCTAAAACTTGTTAACAAAAACATAAAAACGGCCACCTTAAGGTGGTCGTTTTTATATGGACCTACTCCCAAATAAGCACTTTGTATTATTTGGGAACGGGTCTAATCCACAAGCCACAAAAACAAAGCTTTTCAGCATGTTAAAATACAGACAAATGCTTGAAAAAATCAAAAGACATTTTATATTGCCCAAAGACTTGCTTGTGCTTGTCCTAAGTCGTTCACTGATGAGGATATCTTTTTCGTCGTTGTCTCTTTTTGTTCCGATTTATTTTTATAAACTTTACTCTAGTGTAGAGATTGCCGTTTTTGTATTTGCGACAGTTTATTTGTTGCAAGTTTTACTTTTACCTCTGGTTTCAAAGATGTTGTCGGTTTGGGGCATGAAGCCCATGATGATAGCGGGATTGTTCTTTGCTTCATTGGTGCCGATTTCTTTACTCGCCACTGAAAACGCTGAACTGGCCGGTTTTCTCTTTGTAATTTTTAGCGCATTTTATAGAGCTCTTTTTTGGACCCCGTATCATATAGATTTTGCTGAGCTTCTCTCACCAACTTCGCGCGGAAAAGAGTTGGCTTTGGTTAGAAATTTATCCAATGTACTTTTTATAGCATCTCCTATTGTTGGAGGAGTCTTAATTTCCACCGCAGGTTTTTCGGCAACTTTTATGTATACCGCTTTGGTTATGGTTTTTGCGATAGTACCTCTTTTCTTTTTGGATAATCATTTTGAGCATTACAGCTGGGGATATCTTGAAACTTTTACACACCTTTTTAAACCGGAAAACAGAAATCTGCTTATAGCACATGCGGCAAACGGCGCGCAATCTGCTGCAACTCTGGTTTTCTGGCCTCTGTTTTTGGGAATTTTACTTGAAGAGAGGTATACCGCAGTCGGTTTGATTACCGCTCTTACTTTGCTTTTGGTTATGTTTTTAAGATATATAACAGGAGTTTTCTTTGATAAGTTTAACAAAGAGAAAGTCGTTTTTGTCGGAGTTATACTTACGGCAACCGGTTGGGTTTTTAAAACCTTTATTCAAACCCCATTTGAGGTATTTGTAGTTGATACGTATCATCGATTTGGGCGCGCGGTAAATGCGGTTGCTTTTGATGCTGAGACATATGAGCAGGCAGCGGATTCCGGAAAGTACATAGATGAGTACACTGTTTTAAAAGAGACAGCCCTTAATTTAGGTAGGGTGGCCATGCTTATTGTTACTTTGTTTTTTGTCTCAATTTGGGGAATTAAGGCTTCGTTTGCCATAGCGGCAGTTCTGACAATTTTGATGATTTTTTTAAACAGGTTCTCAAGAGTCTTTTAAATTTATCAAATTAAATAGGTCTTGTTTTTCTTGTTTTGTCAACTCTCTTTTGTTGCCTTCTTTTACATCAAGTTTTAAGTTAAGCATTTGAATTCTTTTGAGATTTTCAACGGTGTAGCCGAGTGCTGCGCACATTCTGCGAATTTGATGTTTTTTGCCTTCAGTTAGTGAAATCATCAATTCACGTTCGGAGAGTTTTTTTGTCTTGGCCGGCTTTGTAATGTAGCCCTCTATGTTTACACCTGATTGCATCATTTTAAGGTGCTTGTCTTTTAGGGGTTTGTTTACCACTACAGTATACACTCTCTCATGAGCAAATTCGGGATTTAAAATTTTGTTTACAATACGTCCGTCGTTTGTAAGAAGCATTAGCCCACTTGATGCTTTGTCCAACCTTCCTACCGGGAAAAAGTTTTTTGGTAATTTGGCATACTCTATCGCAGAGACTTCGTTTCTTTGTGGATTGTGACTTACCACACCGCGAGGTTTGTTAAATATAAAATATTTATACTCTCCAAGTAGGTCCTTTGCTTTTGGTAAGAGCTCAACCTTGTCCGCCGATGTTATTTTTTGCCCGATTTGCGCCTTTTTACCGTTTACAAGTACCGCGCCGGCCTCTATAAGCCTGTCGGCCGCTCTGCGCGAGCATACATTGTTTAGATAAAGGTATCTGTTGATACGAATCGGTTTTTCTTCAGATTGTTTGTTCATATGAGTTTTCATTACATGCTATAATATAAAAATGAAACTTCAAACCGCAGAAACTACAATCTTAGCGATAACTATATTTTTTGTGGCCTTTTTGGGTTATGGAATACTTAAAGCTTCTCCAAAGGTTATACAAGGAATGCACACATTTAATGCAGTTTTCGCAGGAGTTCCCATGACTTTGATTATTGCAGATGAGCCAGCTGAGTACAAGGTCGGACTCTCCGAGCTTTCGCATCTTCCGCGCAACCAAGGCATGCTTTTTGTTTTTGACAAGCCTGATAAATGGAGGGTATCAACCAAGGGTTTGAATTTCCCAATTGATATTTTTTGGTTGGATGAAAACTTTGTAGTGATAGATATGTACAGATACGCTCCACCGAGTGACTATTATTTTATTTTCACACCCAAACACAAGGCCAAATACATATTGGAGACAAACGCTGATTTTGCCGATATTCATAACATAGAAATAGGGGATAAACTTTATCTTCAAGAATAACAGCTCTGGACAAGTGCTTAAAAATACTTGCTGGTAATTTATCCACAAGACAAGTTTTTGCAAGTTGTTTAAAATCTAAGCATTAGAAGAATAAAAAAAGCGCATGACTAAAAAGGCAAGTACTACTCAAAAAAAGTACCAAAAATTTGTGCCGAAAATACGAAAAAGAGACGGCTCTTTGGTGCCATTTGAGTTTGACAAAATAGCAAGAGCGATACACAAAGCAATGATAGCTTCCAAAGAAGGCTCGGAGGAAGAAGCCGTATTGGTTGCTCATAAGGTAGTGGCTGACATTGTTCGCATAGCTCGCAAGTACAAAGATTTTATACCTACGGTTGAAGGAATTCAGGATGAAGTGGAAAGGCAACTAATGCTTTCTGACTATGTAAATACGGCCAAAAATTACATTTTATACCGCGCGGAGAGAAATAAGATGCGCGAGCAAAAGCGTATTGAGATTCCAGAGCATGTTCGCAAGCTGGTAAAGGAGAGTAAAAAGTATTTCAAGGACAATCCGTTGGGTGAGTTTGTCTATACAAGAACTTACGCGCGCTGGATTCCCGAGGAAAATAGAAGAGAGACATGGATAGAAACAGTTGACAGATACATGTCTTTCATGAAAGAGAATTTGGGCAAAAAACTGAAAAGTAAAGAGTATGAAGAGTTGCGTGAAGCGATCCTAAAACAGGAAGTTATGCCTTCTATGAGACTTATGCAGTTTGCAGGCCCGGCAGCGAGAAGATGTAACGTTGTTGCGTATAACTGTTCATACATTGCCCCCACCAAGCTGACGGATTTTGCCGAAATAATGTATCTATCAATGAGCGGAACCGGGGTTGGATTTTCAGTTGAAAGTGATACTGTGCAGAAACTGCCACAGATAAAAAGACAAACGGGAGAAAAATTGCCAACACATGTTGTGGCCGATTCAAAAGAAGGGTGGTGTGACGCTTTGACCGCCGGTTTGAAAGCTTGGTACTCCGGAAAAGATATAGATTTTGATTATTCAAAACTGCGCCCCGCAGGAGCGCGCTTAAAGACCATGGGGGGTAAAAGCTCCGGTCCGGATCCTCTTAGAAGTCTTATGCAGTTTGCACGCGAGAGGATTTTATCAAGACAGGGTAAGAGACTTCGCAACATAGATGTACATGACATAATTTGTAAAATAGGTGAGGTTGTTGTCGCCGGAGGAACTCGCAGAAGTGCCATGATATCCCTGTCTGATTTGGATGACGAGCTAATGCGCGATGCTAAAAAGGGAGCGTTTTATACCACAGACCCTCACAGAATGATGGCCAACAACTCGGCTATTTATTTGGAAAAACCGACAGCCAGCCAGTTTTTGGAAGAGTGGCTTGCGCTGGTTAAAAGCGGCTCCGGAGAAAGAGGCATTTTCAACAGAGGATCACTGAAAAATCAAATCCCGGAGAGAAGACTGGAGTACTTCAGAAAGAAGTTCAAAATCAAAAAGGGCGCCGATGTGGGGCCATTGCCGCTTGGTACGAACCCGTGTGGCGAGGTGCTGTTGCAATCAAAACAGTTCTGTAACCTCACCGAAGTTATAGCTCGCAAAAAAGACACGGAGAAAACCTTACTTAGGAAAGCGAGATTGGCCGCCATATTGGGAACTTATCAAGCTTCTCTGACCAACTTTAAGTACCTCTCAAAACAATGGAAAAAGAATGTGGAGGAAGAAGCTTTGCTGGGTGTGTCAATTACAGGGCAGTGGGATTCACCGGCTGTTAGAAACCCAAAAACTTTAAGAAAAATGAGAGAGATGGTAGTTAAAACAAACCAAGAGTTTGCAAAGCGTTTTGGCATAAATCCTGCTACCGCCGCCACAAGTATAAAACCGTCAGGAACCGTCTCACAAACATTTGACACTTCCTCGGGAATGCACCCGCGTCATGCGCAATACTACATAAGACGAATCAGAATTTCGGCAACCGATGCTTTGTTTAAATTAATGAAAGACCAAGGTGTTCCTTATCACCCCGAGGTTGGACAAGATCCGAAAAATCCGAACACGTATGTGTTGGAGTTTCCGGTTAAAGCACCTGAAGGCTCGGTGTTTAAAGACGATCTGTCAGCTATAGAGCAACTTGAGTACTGGAAGATGGTTAAGCTAAACTACACGGAGCACAACCCTTCCGTTACCATCTCGGTTGGAGAAGACGAGTGGATTGAAGTTGCAAATTGGCTTTATGAAAACTGGGACATACTAGGTGGACTTTCATTCTTGCCTCGCTCTGATTTTGTCTACCAACTTGCTCCATATGAGGAGATAACAAAAGAAGAGTATGAAAAATTAAAGAAACGCGTAAAAGATATTGACTACGCAAAGCTTATGCTCTATGAGATGGAAGATGAGACAGATGTTAAAAAAGAGCTCGCTTGTGCCGGTGGAGTTTGTGAGATTGAAATTTAAAACCGAAACTAAGTAGAAAAACCGCCACCGATTTAGCTTCGGTGGCGGTTTTATATTTATAATTGTTTTCAAACAAGCTTTATGTTGTTTTGGAAATAGGTATTTTCTACGATTGCAATTCTTTTATCATTTTTTCAAGCGCCAGCTTGCGCATTGATATACTGTTTTTCTCCTCGGGAGACATCTCAGCAAAGGTTTTCTCATATCCGTCGGGTATGAATATAAAATCCCAACCAAATCCGTTATTTCCGGATTTTTCTTTTGATATAACACCTTTCAGCTCCCCGGTGAAGATGTGTGTTTTTGAGCCGTCAAAAAATGCTACAGCGGTTTTTGCCACAGCTTCTCTTTCTTGTTCGTTTTCAAGCATTTTTAAAATTCCATCAACTCCCACTGTAAAGAGGAACCATTTTATAAGCGCTCCCGGGAGTTTATTCCAAGCTGTAAATTCCAAGGAAGAGTCTTCAACCAAAGTTGGTTTTCCGATCAGTTTGTAAGCTACTTTTGCTTTTTCTTCAACCACTTTTTCTACATCAATTTCTTGTATTTCAGGTAAATCAACCGAGACTGCTTCCAGTTCGGAGTTTAAAATTTCACTAAACTCTCTCAATTTGTTTTTGTTTCCGGTGGCAAAATATTTTGGAACATATTTATTGTTTGCTTGCATACTAATTTAGAGCCGAGAACGGGACTCGAACCCGTGACCTACCGCTTACGAAGCGGTTGCTCTACCAACTGAGCTATCTCGGCTTAACAAGACTGGTGATTGTAATGGTTTCAAATTCATGACAAATCAATTTTTGAGCCACTGTCCGGGATCGAACCGGAGACCTCACCCTTACCATGGGTGCGCTCTACCTACTGAGCTACAGTGGCAACTCAAAGGTATTTTGCCAAAAATTATAAATTCTGCAACCGACAAAATTACACAAAAAATCAAAACAAAAAAGCGGAGGCATCACATAGGGGTGATACTGTTGCAGAGCCACTCGAGGAGGTTCTGTGGACGAACCTTCTCTCTGTCCGCACCATCTCAAATGCGGCTGGAGTTACAACAGTGACCCGTAGATGGGTCGCCTCCGCGAGATTCCGGGATGGCGCCCTCCCGGAACCACTTTAGTTATAACACACTTCAACATTAAGTCAATACAACAAGTTCGGACCTTGTAATTTAAAAAACTGACTTCTCTGTTTTTTCATGTTAAAATTATTTTATGGTTATTTTGGAAAAACCTCATCTTGGAAAAAAATTTGAAGTGGTTGTAGATGGGCAAACTTTTAGACGTTTTCCGGTTAAAACCAAAGTTATAATGCCGGGCGATAATTTGGCGCAAATAATAGTTGATGAACTGAAAGATATGGCTTCAGACGGAGATGTGATTTTAGTTGCCGAATCCGCTTTAGCGGCCGATCAAGGCAGAGCAATTCCGGTCGAAAAAATAAAGCCGGGATTTTGGGCGAATTTTTTGACAAAATACATGACAAAAACTGAAGCCGGAATAGGAGCTTCAGATCCGCTTACCATGCAGGTTGTAATAGATGAAGTTGGTCTTTTTAAAGTTTTGCTTGGCGCATCTGCTGCCGCGGTTACAAAACCCTTTGGAATTAAAGGTGTTTTTTACAGAATAGTTGGCGATCAAGCTCGTGGAGTTGACGGTCCGGCCGATTATGTTATTCCTCCATATAACAGACATGTGGTGCGAAATCCTTTGAATCCGGGGAAATGGGCAAAAGAAGTTGAGGGTATGTTTGACAAAAAAGTTGTCGTTATGGTAATGGATGCAAATGATTTGGGGGTAAATATTTTAGAGCCTGAGACGGCAGAGCTTGAGAAGCTTGGATTAGAGCTTGCTTTTGATAACCCTCTTGGACAGAGTGACGAGTCAACTCCCGTTTTGTGGTGCAAAAAACTCTGAGGCGCAAAGTTGCAGGGTTTGCAGAATTCCTAAATTATGTAAACTTTCGGTATGAACTCTGATGATATCAAGCAAAAACTTAAAGAAATTGAAAAACAAATGAGTGACCCACAGTTTTGGTCTGACCCGCAAAAAGCTCAAGAAGTAGTTGCTGAATATCAAGCGCTAAAAGAGGGGAAAACCTCTTTTGATAAATACGACAATGGCGGAGCGATAGTTCGTCTTATGTCCGGAGCCGGTGGAGATGATGCAGAAGATTTCACAAAAATGCTCTACAGAATGTACACGCGTTTTGTACAAGAGAAAAATTGGGAAATTAAAATTTTGGATGTAAACGAAAGTTCTGCCGGTTTAAGAAGCATATCTTTTGAAGTTGTGGGAGTTGGCGTTTATGGTGAACTGAAAAACGAAAGCGGTGTGCACAGATTGGTTAGAATATCACCATTTAACGCTCAAGGGAAAAGACAAACCAGTTTTGCTATGGTGGAGGTTTTGCCAATTGTCTCAATGTCCGAAGTTTCTCTCAAAGATGAAGATTTGGAGATATCTTTTTCGCGTTCAGGCGGAAAAGGCGGGCAGAACGTAAACAAAGTTGAAACGGCGGTTAGAATTAAACACATACCGACAGGAATTGTGGTGAAGTGCACAGAAGAGAGAACTCAGCAGAGAAACAGAGAAAAAGCTCTGCAGATGTTAGCGGGAAAACTTTTTGCGCTTCAACAGGAAAAGCAAAAACAAGAGCAGGAAGAGTATGCAGTTTCAAAAACCGTTAAAAACGAATGGGGTTCACAAAGGAGAAGCTATATTTTGCATCCTTACAAAAAAGTGAAAGACCATCTGACAGAGAAAGAAACATCGGATGTTGACTCTGTGCTTGATGGCAATCTCGAGCTTATAAAGTAGTTTTTAATTCATGATATAATCCTTGAATGCGAAGACTTTTAAAATACTATTGGCCTCATATTAAAAAGAGACTCTTTGCTTTTGTTGCCATTTTATTTATCTATGCAATCGGGACAACCTTTTTCAGGCTTGTTTTGCCGATTATTTACAAAAACATAATAGATTATATTTCAACTCATGACCCGAAACTTGCATTTACCGGTGTTTTGGCATTGCTTGCATCTTATATTTTCTTTAATTTAATTGCACAGTCGGGATACAGCTCCGGTAACTATGTAATGTCGACAACACAGAGTAAAATTTTAAAAGACATAGCATTTGACGCTTTTGAGCGACTGCAAAGACACTCTCACACTTTCTTTTCTAATCAATTTATAGGCTCTCTGGTAGCAAAAGCAAGAAGATATACGGATTCATTTGAAACTTTGCATGACCAGTTTGTTTTTACCTTTTGGTTAAACGGTTTGCATCTTATCTTTGCAATTTCAGTTTTATGGTATTACACAAAATTTGTTGGGATTTTGTTTTTGGTGTGGTCTGCGCTGTTTATTATCGTTACAAAACTGATTCTTAACAAAAAAAGAAAACTTGACCTGGCGCATGCCGAGGCTAAATCAAAGACAACCGGTGAGCTTGCAGACATTTTAACCAACATCTTAACGGTAAAAATGTTTGCAAAAGAAAAATATGAGAAAACAAGATTCAATAAAACTTTAGCTGACGAAGAGACAAAACGCGCAAGAGCATGGAGAATGGGAGACCATCAAAGACTTTTCCAAGGTGTCTTTACGATGATTTTTCAAGTTTCAGTTTTGGCTTTGTCGGTGTATCTGTGGGGTCTGGGCGAGATTACAGCCGGGGTTGTGGCCTTGGCTTATATGTATGCAAAAGAAGTTTCCGATTTGGTGTGGAATTTGGGCAGATCAATGGGTCTTACCGTGTCTGCTCTCTCAGATGCGCAGGAGATGGTGGACATTTTTGAGATAGAGCCGGATGTAAAAGATCCGGAAAATCCATTACCGTTTACGGTTAAAAAAGGAGATATAGATATTGAGAAAATAAAATTCCAATACAGCGACGATGAAAAAAGGGCTATTTTTAACAATTTTTCTCTACACATAAAATCCGGAGAGAAGGTTGGGTTGGTTGGGCATTCCGGCTCAGGCAAAACAACTCTTGTTAAGTTGCTTTTAAGATTTTTTGATGTTCAAGAAGGAGAGATAAAAATAGACGGGCAAAATATTAAAAATGTCTTGCAAAGTGATTTGCGAAAACACATAGGATTTGTTCCGCAAGAGCCCTTGCTTTTTCACAGAAGTATTGCCGAGAATATCGGATATGGAAAGCAAGGAGCTACATTTGATGAAATAGTTCAAGCGGCAAAATTGGCAAATGCGCATGAGTTTATAGAGCAGTTGCCCGAAGGGTATGACACTTTTGTCGGTGAGCGAGGTGTAAAGTTATCCGGCGGGCAAAGGCAAAGAATAGCTATAGCAAGAGCCATTCTTAAAGATGCGCCGATTTTGATATTGGATGAGGCAACAAGCGCACTTGACAGTGAAAGTGAAAAACTGATTCAAGAGGCCCTGCTTAAGCTTATGGAGAACAAAACGGCGATTGTGGTGGCGCACCGTTTAAGTACTATAAAACATTTGGATAGACTTTTGGTGTTTGAAAACGGTAAAATAATAGAAGAGGGGACACATGAGGAGTTGATAAACAAAGGTGGGAAGTACGCGACATTTTGGAAATATCAGAGTGAATCATTGCTCGGAGATTAGACTTGTCCCCAAATAATCACTTTGCTCATTTTGGCAATTTTTAGCTGCGACTTGCTTCGTCAACACTCACCGATGCGCTGCATCGGCTCGGTTTCCTCAGCGTCGTCTCGCTCAAAAATTGCTCAAAATTCACTTTGTGTTATTTAGGGGCAAGTCTATTAATTACCCACAACCGTTAAATCTTTTTTTAAAGTTGTGTTATACTTGTGGCAATGTTGGAGTTTAAAAATGTTACCAAACTCTACAATGGTGGCAGACCTGCCGTTGAAAACGTTAATTTTTCGGTTGATCCGGGTGAATTTATCTCAATAGTTGGACACTCCGGTGCCGGCAAATCAACTCTTTTGATGATGATTTTGGGTGAAGTTTTTCCCACTAAAGGTGAAGTTTTGTTTGAAGGCAGAAACATTCCTTCAATGTCTCAAAAAGATATCAAGAATTTACGAAGAAGAATCGGAGTGATTTTCCAAGATTTTAGACTTCTTCCAAGTAAAACAGTATATGAAAATATAGCTTTTGCCATGGAGGCGGTTGGACAAACGGAGGAAGAAATAATAGCCGATGTACCGCACGTTCTAGAGCTGGTTGATTTGTATGATAAAAAAGACTACTTTCCTCATGAACTTTCCGGAGGCGAAAGACAAAGAACGGCAATAGCGCGCGCAATAGTAAATCAGCCGGATTTGATAATAGCCGATGAGCCAACCGGAAACCTTGACCCGATAAACACCTACGAGATTGTGCAAATTCTCAAAAAGATAAACGATCTGGGCACGACAATTATTCTGACAACCCACAACAAGGGAGTAATAGACGCGCTCGGAAAAAGGGTTATAACAATGGATTCCGGAAGAATAATAAGAGATGACCATGCGGGGCATTACAGTTTATAATGGACTTATTCCCAAACAAGCACCTTGTTTACCGAGCCCTAAATTTATTTAGGGCTCGGTTGCCTAAAATGCACTTTGTGTTGTTTGGGAACAAGTCCATGTTATAATTAAAGCAAGTTTATGAGCATGTGGATAGGAATAAAAAGAGTTGTAAGAAATGGGGTTATAGGTTTTTTGCGCAACGGTTTTGTTTCTCTGGCATCAATTTTTATTATCTCCATAACACTTTTTTCCATAGTCGGTGTTATTTTTACAAACGCCGCCTTAAAAGCTGTGCTTGAGCAGTTGGAACAAAAAGTAGATATAAATATTTATTTTGTTCCGGATGCTCCAGAGAGTGAAATTCAAAAACTGAAAGCCACACTTGAAAAACAACCTGAAGTTGCCGAGGTTATCTACATGTCAAAAGATGAGGCCTTGGCGCGTTTTCGCGAAAGACATAAAGACGACCCTGCAACACTTAAAGCTTTAGACGAGTTAGATTCAAACCCACTTGGAGCATCGCTTGCAATTCGCGCAAAAGAGATAGGGCAGTATGAAAGTATTGCCAAGTTTTTGGAGGGAAAAACGGAGCTTGAAGCAAATCAAACACCTCTTATAGAGCATATAAACTTCTTTAAAAACAAGCCTGTCATAGATAGATTGATTGAGATATCAAAAAGCGCAAAAAGACTGGGGATAGCATTGACGGTAATTTTGATTTTTGCATCTTTTGTGATTGTGTTTAACACTATAAGACTTGCCATATTCTCGGCCAAAGATGAAATAAGTGTTATGAAGCTGGTTGGAGCTTCCAACTGGTATGCAAGAGGGCCTTTTGTGATTGAAGCTTCTTTGTATGGGTTTGTCTCCGGGTTGCTGGTTTATGCAATTTCATATCCCATAGCGGTTTGGCTGGGGCCAGCTTCATATAAATTTTTCGGTAATTTCAGTACGGAAATGTTTTTCGAAGAACACGCACTGTGGCTTTTTGTTGTAACTGTAGGCTCAGGTGTTCTTTTGGGAGCGATATCAAGTTATTTTGCGGCAAGGAGATATTTAAAGGTTTAGTTTATTTATAAGTTAAAGAGTGCGCATGGCAAAATCTAAAAAGTTTATTTTTGTGATAGGAGGTGTGATGTCGGGGGTGGGAAAAGGAATTACCACCGCATCAATTGGGACAATTCTTCAAGCTAGAGGATATAAGGTAAATTTAATGAAAGTTGATCCGTATCTTAATGTTGATGCCGGTACGATGAATCCGACCGAGCACGGTGAGACTTTTGTTTTAAACTCCGGACTTGAGACTGATCAAGATATGGGAAATTATGAAAGGTTTTTAAATAAAGATTTACCACCGGAGAACTATCTTACAAGTGGAATGGTTTACAAAACCGTCATAGACAGAGAGCGTAATTTGGAATATGACGGAGCGTGTGTAGAGGCGATACCTCATGTGCGAGATGAGATTATTTCTCGTTTTGAAAAAGCGGCGAATCAAAACGGAAGCGAGATAAGTGTTATAGAAATAGGTGGAACCGTGGGAGATTTTCAAAATGCAATGTTTATGGAAGCCGCCAGAGTTATGCATGCGCGCTCTCCCAAAGATGTGGTTTTTATCATGGTTTCTTATCTGCCCATTCCTTCAAAGGTTGGAGAGATGAAAACAAAGCCGACACAAAATGCTATAAGACAGCTAAACTCCTATGGAATACAACCTCATTTTGTAATAGGGCGAAGTGAAGAGCCGATAGACAAAAGAAGAAAAGAGAAAATTGCGATGCAATGTAACATACACCCGGAGAATGTTATATCCGCTCCGGATGTGGACAGTATTTACGATGTTCCTTTGAATTTTGAAAAAGATAATTTGTCAGAGATGTTACTTAAAGAGCTTTCTCTTAGACCGAAGACAAAGAAAGCAAACCTTACAAAATGGAAGTCGTTTGTAGCCAAGATTAAAAAAGCAAACAAGCCGGTTAAGATAGCGGTTGTCGGGAAATATTTTGATACGGGAGATTTTGTGCTCTCAGATGCATATATTTCAGTTATTGAAGCTATAAAATTCTCAGCATACGAGCTGGGGCTTAAGCCGGAGCTTCATTGGTTAAATTCAAAAGATTTTGAAACGAACAAGATAAAAGTAAGCACTCTATCCGGCTATGACGGTGTTATAGTTCCGGGTGGTTTTGGAAAAACCGGAATTGAAGGAAAGATAAAGGTTATAAAATATGCACGAGAAAACAAAATTCCTTATCTTGGGCTTTGCTACGGAATGCAACTTATGGTTATTGAGTATGCGCGCAATGTTGCAAAGCTTAAAAATGCAACAAGCAGAGAACTTGACCCCAAGGCCGAGCACTTGGTAATTGACATTATGCCCGAGCAGGTGGAAAAAATAAAAAATAAAGATTACGGAGGTACGATGCGGTTGGGCGCATATCCGGCCTATTTAAAGAAAGGAACTATCGCTCGCAGAGCTTACAAAAAAGAGCTTGTAAACGAAAGGCACAGGCATCGCTACGAAGTAAATCCTGAGTATGTAAAAACTCTTGAAGAGGCAGGCTTGATGTTCTCAGGGGTATTTCCTGACAAAAAACTTATGGAGATAGCCGAGCTTCCAGTTAAAAAACATCCCTTCATGTTGGGGGTTCAGTTTCATCCGGAGCTGCAAGCGCGCCCTTTGAGCCCGCATCCGATATTTACCGAATTTTTAAAGGTGGTGAAGAAAGGTGCGCATTAACTAGCGACCCGTTAAATAAGTGTTGATATTATGATAGGTGTTGACTAAATATTATTTTGTCTTTATAACTTACAAAGGAAAAGGAGTTTTACAAAATTCAGCAAAAGGAGGTAAAAGATGCAAAAAAGCTACGTAGGCCTTTGGGGTCTTCTGTTTAAACTGGGAATTAAAGCAGTCTCCATTTTTGCCAAGTTGGGTAAAGTCGGCTTGGCTTCGGTTACGTTTGCTAGTTATTCATATATTTTTTCATGGCAGTTTGCCGCAATGCTCATTATACAATTATTTGTTCACGAAATGGGCCATGTATGGGCTATGAAAAGGTATGGGATGAATGTACAAGGGGTTTATTTCATTCCTTTTATGGGGGCGGCAGCTGTAACTGACGACGAGTTCCCTACAAGAAAAGCAGAGGCTGTTATAGCCATTATGGGTCCCGTTTGGG
Organism: Patescibacteria group bacterium; assembly: GCA_015491135.1. Classification (GTDB taxonomy): domain Bacteria; phylum Patescibacteriota; class Minisyncoccia; order Phycocordibacterales; family UBA2100; genus S143-145. The sequence goes on from WFWK01000070.1 coordinate 20,174, forward strand.
GTTTTGCTTGTGCTGTTGCAACATATCTTATTTATCTTGCAACTGGCAATCCGATATTTGCAGTTGGAGCTAGTTTTATGGCTCTTGTCAATCTTTTTAATCTGTTGCCCATAAATCCGCTGGATGGAGGGCGCATTTTTAAATCACTTGCTTTCTCGGTTAACTCTTATGCAGGGTTGGCTGTGGTGGCTTTAGGTCTTGTAGCTGGTTTTTATCTATCTGTCAGATACGAAATTTATTTGTTCGCCGTAATTATACTAGTAGGACTTTTCGAGTTGATGTTTGAATTTCGCAACAAAAAAGGAAAGCCACCAATGACTTTCTTGGAGGTTCTTTTTCTGGCAGTTGGATATATAGGCATATCAGCTCTTTTTGTGGGATTAATGGTTCATGCCGAAAATGTTACCGGAGCTGATATTGCCATGGAGGTTTTGCGAGGATAAACAAGGACCCGGAGTTTTTCTCCGGGCCTTTTAAATTTTAAATTGCGTTTATTTTAAAAATGGGTATTATATATTCGGGCGAAAGCCCGTGTTGATTTATTGCCGGGTCGTCTAATGGTAGGACAGCGGGTTTTGGTCCCGTTAGTCGGGGTTCGAGTCCCTGCCCGGCAGCAACAACAGTAAACGTTCAATACGGATGTATTGAACGTTTTTCTGTTGTCTGTCCGGCTGGGGCTCGAAGAAAGGCGCTCCGTTATCACTTTTAGCTCTCATAGAGCAGTATGCATCTTTTAATTTCCGTATCGGTTCTCTTAAAAGGCGGGGCGTGGTGAGGTGTAGGTGCACGAAGCCGGCGAGCCCAGACTGTAGATTTTTAATTAACGCTTGCGTTGCAAGCGGAGCGATGTTTTTACATCGCTCCTAGAAAATCTACAGTCTGGGCAGGTAAAGGCAGTAAACACTCAATACGAATGTATTGGGTGTTTTTCTGTTGCCTGGATCATGTTTTAAAGTAGAGGGGTGCGCACTCTCTTTAGTTTATACACAATTGGGTGTTGTGTTTTTAGAGTTTGTATGTGTTATAATTTAGTAAATTAAAAGTTATTTACCAATATGGCAAAAGTTTCTTTCAATGCAATAAATGATGAGTTTCCAGAGAGGAAACCTACAATACGTGACATACAACCTACCAAAAGAAAAAAACCGCTAAATTCATATACTTACCCACCGGTGAGAAACTCAGGTAGTAAGTTCAAAAAAGCCGGCTGGGTTTTTCTGGGCCTTGGGGTTTTACTAGTCTTAGCTACCGTTTTTGTTGTTTTACTGATGGGAAAAACAGATATAAATTTGAAGGTAAGAGAGGCTTCGGTTACACTATCTGACGATGTAATAAGAGAAGCTTACAGAACCCCCGAGGAAAACGAACTGCCCTTTGTAGTGTTTGAAGAAGAGGCTACCGAAAGTGTGTTGGTGCCGGCAACCGAGAAAAAATATGTAGAACAAAAAGCTTCCGGCAAGTTGGTTGTATATAACAAATTTAAGAAAGGACCGCAAAAAATAATAAAAAACACACGTTTTGAAGCGCCGGATGGCAAAATATACAGAGTAAGAAATTCTTTCATAATACCGGGTTACAAGGTGGTTGATGGAAAAATAGTACCCGGGAAAACCGAAATTATTGTTTATGCCGATGAGGCAGGCGAGGAGTACAACAAAGAATCGGCCAAATTTACTTTGCCTGGCTTAAAGGGTGACCCCAGGTATGACAAAATATGGGCTGAAACAAAAACTCCACTATCAGGCGGATTTAAAGGAACAAAACCGGTAGTCTCAGAAGTTGTGCGAGAGCAGGAAAGCCAAAAACTGGAAGTAACACTAGCCGATAAACTATACAATAAGTTAAAAGAAAGACTCGCTGACAAATATGTTGTCTTTAAAGATTCACTGTTTATTGATTATCAACTAAACGAAACTGTTAAAGATGACGAAGGTGTTGAATTGCAAGCAACGGGAAGAGCTAAAGCGATTGTATTTCCGATGAACAGTTTTGCTGACTTTATTCTTGTCGACTCCGGTGAGGAGTATTCCGAAGGTGATAAAACTGTTATCAATACTCAAGAGTTAACTTTTGCGTTTATACAAAAAGATGAAATAGACCCCGATGTAGATGAAGTGGTAAAGTTCACCATCTCCGGTACCGCCAAAATACGCTGGAATTTGGATAAAGACAAATTTATACAAGGTGTTTTAGGAAAACCCGAAGACGAGTTTGACGCTTACGCCAGCTCAAACCCGGCTGTAGTTGATCACTCTTATAAATTGCGACCAATCTGGAGAAGTACATTCCCGACAAATCCAGAGAACATAAGGCTTAATATTGAGTTTGTAGAGAAGTAATTGTATACTAAATGCATGAGTGAAAAAGAAAAAGATGAAAATTTGAAAGAGGGAGTGGTTCTTGAGATGTTGCCAAATGCCATGTTTAAGGTTGAAATAGATGGTCAGGAGCAGTTGGCTTACTTGGCAGGTAAAATGCGAATACACAGAATAAAGGTTTTAGTTGGTGATAAAGTATTGGTTAAAACTGATCCTTACGGAGGCAAGGGCAGAATAGTTCGTCGTATTTAGTAAAGAAGGATAATTTTCTTGGCATCTTGAATTTCTCATTATTTTGTTGCTTGAGGAAATTTTACCACTAATCTAAATAGGTGTATAATAAATGCATGGTAAATGTAGAGGGACTAACGGATAAGTCAAGAGAAGCTCTGGAATCTGCGGTCTCTTTCGCTCAAGAGTTTAAAAACAGTACGGTATCACCACTGCATCTTTTACTGGCGCTTTTAAACCAAAAAGACACAGCGGTTGAGCTTGTTTTGCTTTCTTTAAATGCAGACATTACCCAGTTGGTTCAAGAGGTTAAAAATATTTTATCATCGCATTCCAAAGCCCAATCTCTATCGCAGATGCCCTATATAGAGCAAGATCTTGTTTCTGTTTTGTCTTCTGCTGAGAGAAGTGCTACAGAAGGTGGCGATGAGTTTGTCAGTACGGAGCACCTACTTTTGGCTTTATTTGACAATCCTCAAATTAAAAACTTCTTTGAAAACTTTAATATTACAAAAAATGAAATTATTAGCGCTTTAAAAGAAATAAAAGGAGATATGAAAATAGATACAAAAACACCGGAGAATAAATATAAAGTTCTTCAAAAATATGGCACAGATTTTACAAAATTGGCACAAGAAGGAAAGCTTGATCCTGTAATAGGGAGAGATGATGAAATTCGCAGAGTAATACAAGTGCTCCTGAGACGAACCAAAAACAACCCAGTACTGATTGGTGATCCGGGAGTCGGAAAGACCGCTATTGTAGAAGGATTGGCGCAAAGAATTGTTTCAGGTGATGTGCCGGAGTCGCTTAAAAATAAAAAAATTATAGGCCTTGAAATTGGTGCTTTGCTTGCCGGTGCCAAATTCAGGGGAGAGTTTGAAGAGAGATTTAAATCTGTTTTGGATGAAGTTGAAAAATCAAATGGAGAAATAATCTTGTTTATAGACGAATTGCACACTTTGGTTGGAGCCGGGGGAAGCGAAGGGGCGGTAGATGCCGGTAACATGATAAAACCCATGCTTGCTCGCGGAAAACTGAGAGTAATAGGTGCTACAACTCTGACAGAGTACAGAAAATATATAGAAAAAGACGCTGCTTTGGAAAGGAGGTTTCAAAAAGTTTTTGTAGAGGAGCCTTCGGTTGAAGAGACGATAGCAATATTACGTGGTCTAAAAGAAAAGTATGAAATCCATCATGGAGTAAAAATCACAGACGGAGCGATAGTTGCGGCCGCTAAAATGGCAGACAGATATATAACCGATCGTTTTGCTCCTGACAAAGCGATTGACCTGATAGATGAGGCAACCTCAATGTTAAAGATGGAAATTGAGAGCATGCCGGAGGAGATAGAAAAATTACAAAGGCAAATAAGCATGCTCAAAATTCAAAAAGAGGCTCTAAAACTTGAAAAAGACGAAGCAAGCAAAGAGAACCTGTCCAACATTGACCAAAAACTCGCATCTCTGCAGGAAGAGTATGAGGCAAAGCTTGCTCGTTGGAAAAAAGAAAAAGAGCTTGTAAAAACCGTTCGCGAACTTTCGGAGAAGATAGAGCAATTGAAAATTGAACAAGAACAAGCACAAAGAGACGGAAATTATGAAAAAGCGGCTGAAATACAGTATGCAAAAATCCCCGAGTTGCAAAAGAAAATTGAAGAAGCCAAAAAAGAGCTTGAAAAAATACCGGAAAACGAGCGTTTTATAAGAGAAGAGGTGACCGCTGAAGATATAGCAAATGTTGTTTCAAAATGGACGGGAATTCCAGTTTCAAAGCTAATGCAAGATGAGGCAGGAAAACTCACTCATCTTGAAGATGAACTTAGAAAGTACGTGGTGGGACAAAATGAAGCCGTTGAGGCCGTAGCGCGAGCGATAAGGAGAGCGCGTGCCGGTCTTAAGGCGCACAATAGACCGATAGGATCGTTTCTGTTTTTGGGACCAACTGGAGTTGGTAAAACCGAGCTTGTAAAAGCTTTGGCTGAAGTCTTGTTTAATGACAGACATGCCATTGTCAGAATAGATATGTCGGAGTATATGGAAAAACATGCCGTCTCAAGGCTTATAGGAGCGCCTCCCGGTTATGTTGGATATGAAGAGGCGGGGCAGTTGACAGAACCGGTCAGAAGAAGACCGTATTCGGTTGTGTTGTTTGATGAGATCGAAAAGGCTCACCCCGAGGTGTTCAACATACTTTTGCAAGTTCTGGATGACGGCAGACTCACCGACTCACAAGGAAGAGTTGTTGATTTTTCAAATACAATTATAGTTATGACATCCAACCTTGGAAGTGGCATCATATATGAATGGGACGGGAAAGACTCAAAAGATCTGCAAAGCCGAGTAATGAAACGAGTTTTGCAACACTTTAAGCCCGAGTTTATAAACCGAATTGACGATATCATTATCTTCCACAGGTTGTCTGAAGAAGATCTAAAACAAATAGTTGATATCCAGCTTCAAAATGTTGCAAAAGAATTGCAACAAGAAAGGCGTATCACTCTTGTGGTTGACGATTCGGCAAAGAAGCTTCTTGCAAAAGAGGGTTATGAGCCGGCATTTGGAGCGCGACCACTTAAAAGAGCTATACAACGCTTGCTTCTTGACGAGTTGGCAATGCAAATTATAGAAGGCAAAATAAAAGATGGAGATAAAGTTGTCGTAAAGGCCAAAGGTGACAAACTCGTTTTTGAAAATGAAAAATAAAGTAAAAATAAAACTGCTAATCACAGATCAAAAGCGAGTATTACTCGTTCGAAGTACCAGTTTGCCCGATAGGGAAAATTTCGGCGAGTACTATTCCATGCCGTCTTTTAAAGTCTCTTTGGACGAGGTAGTAAATTTCAGAATTTGGGTTATGAACAATTTGGGTGTAGTGCTTGATTCATGGAAAGAGGTGAACTCTCAAAACAGTTATAAAATTTTTGTCGGATTATGCAAAAACTTACCTGATGAGTATCCATTTAAGCCGGTAGATTTTGACGAAATTGGCAAATGGTGTTTTGACACAAGCTTTAATGTGAGGGATTTACTATAAAGTACAGGACCGCTTTTGATTTACTTGTAGCTGTAGTATAATCTCGCTTAATGGATTACACCAGTATTATCGAGCTTGCAACACATTCGTCAAATTTTTTGTTGCTTTCCGCTTTTGTTTTGGCGTTTGCCGAATCTTTGGCTTTTGTTGGGCTTTTAACACCTGGGACGGTAGCGGTTGGACTGTTGGGCGCTTTGGCTTCACATTCCCAAATTGAAATAACGAAACTTATGGTCATAACGGCTTTAGGGGCATTTTTAGGTGATTTTGCTAGTTTTTATTTGGGAAAATTTGCAGATAAAATATTCAGAGGAGGAAAACTGCAGAAGCTTCCACAGAACTCATATGTAAAAAGGGCAGAGGAATTTTTCTACAATTACGGAGGTGTCAGTGTTTTTTTGGGAAGGTTTATAGGACCGATAAGGCCCATTATACCTTTTGTGGCGGGAATGCTTAAAATGAAAACCGCCACATTCATTTGGTGGGATCTTACAAGTGCTGTTGCTTGGTCTGTTTCGGTTTTGGCAACCGGGTATTTCTTCGGAGAAGCGATAAAGGTGCTTATAAATCAATCTTTGAAAGCAGTTATTTTGTTTGGCTTTATCCTATTGTTCATTTTTATAATCTTTTTGGTAGATAGGATAATTTTAAAAACCAAAGGAGTTTACAGCGAACTTTACAGATTAACAAAAGTTGCCTTCAGGGCAATTTTGGCAGATGAGAAAGTACAAAAGTTAATATCAAAATATCCAAAATTTGTTACATTCTTTAAAAACAGGTTTAAGAAAGACTTATACGGCCTTTATCTAACTTTGACCGTTTTATCGGTTTCTTATTTAACTTTTCTTTTTGTAAAAATTTATACAGGTTTAAAGTCCGGCATTGTAGCAGATAATGATTTGCGAATACTGAATTTGGTATCTATATTCCAAAATTTTCAGTTGGCAAAGTGGTTTTATTGGATAACCATATTGGGAGAGTGGAAATTTATAATACTTTTGTTCCCTGTATTGTTTTGGGTTTTGCGAAAAAAGATACACCTTTTTGTCTCCGCATTTGCAGGGTTTGCTTTGGTGGGTTTATCTGTAAAGATTCTTAAAAACATTATACAGAGACCGCGCCCTGAGCTTGCTATGATCTCTGAGACATCTTTTGCGTTTCCAAGTGGTCATGCGGCTTTTTCAACCTTTTTTTATGGATTTATTATTTATCTGATTTTTAAACTTTTAAAAAATTACTGGAGAGCCAAAATTAATTTGGCATTTGCGATTTTAATACTTATAGTCGCAATTGGATTTTCAAGAGTGTATTTGGGAGTTCATTTTGCAAGTGATATAGTAGCGGGGACTGTTTTAGGAATTGCAATTTTAATAATTACAATATACATATCCAAATATTTGGAGGGCAAATTAAAATTTGAATTTTGGCCGAAGTTAAACGGACAGTATTTGATATTGAGCTTTGCTTTTATGCCTGCCGTTTTGTTCTTTTCATTTGAAGCAATGAAATATTCTGACATCAAAATACCGTACATACAAATAACCCAAAATGAAAAATTATTTATTGAAGCTTTACCCGAACAGCTTAAATATTCAGAAACCATTTTTGGAACTCCACAGGAGCCGATGAATTTCATTATTCTTGCAAACTCAGATAAAGATTTGATAAAAGCTTTTGAGAGAGCCGGTTGGTCTTTGGCGGATAAGGCTGACACCAACTCTCTACTGAAAGCTTTGTATTCTTTGTTTACTCAAAATCCATACCCAAATGCTCCGATAACTCCGTCGTTTTGGAACAAGCAGGTTCATGACTTTGGATTTCAAAAGCAACTTCCAAATGAGGGTGTAAAAGCTCGGCATCATGCCAGATTTTGGAAGACGCCTTATATATTAAACGGAAAACGTGTTTATTTTGGGACAGCAAGTTTAGACAAAGAGGTTAAATGGTTTATAACCCACAAAATAGATCCTGACATAGACACCGAAAGAGAGTACATATTTTCCGATTTGAAAAAAGCAGGAGCTATTGTAAGTTCAGAAAAAATAAATTTGGTTAAACCGACTCTTGGTAAAAATTTTGCAGGTGATCCATTCTTTACAGACGGTAAGACTTATGTGTTAGAATTAAAAATGTTAACAAATAAATAAGTAATATGAAAAACTTAAATACTTTGTTTACAATAGGAGTTCTGGTTTTTGTTTTAATTATTATTCTTTTAGCTTATAAAAATTATATGCAAAACAAAATAAAAAACCCTGCAAATGAGCAAGCACTTGAACAATCAAAAGAGACAGTGGCGACAATTTACACAAACAAAGGCAAAATAAAACTCAGACTTTTCCAAGACAAGGCACCCAAGACGGTTGAAAATTTTGTAAAGTTGGCAGATTCCGGTTTTTACAATGGTGTAAGATTTCATAGAGTAATAAAGGGATTTATGATTCAAGCCGGAGATCCTCTTACAAAAGATGAGTCAAAAAAAGCTCTGTGGGGCACAGGTGGGCCCGGATATACTTTTGAAGATGAAATTTATCCAGGCAACAGCAATGCAAAATGGACAATTGCCATGGCAAATGCCGGGCCAAACACCAATGGAAGCCAGTTTTTCATAAACACTGCTGATAATTTTTTCCTAAATGACAAACATACAGTTTTTGGAGAAGTTACAAATGGGTTTGAAGTGGTACAAGCAATAGAAAACACCCCAACCGGAGAAAGAGATATTCCTCAAAAAGATATAATAATAGAGAAGATAGAAATACAATAATTATTCACATCTTTAAACTGGTGGAAGCCGTCTGTTTTTTGTAAAATAAATCAGGCACTAAGAAAAGAGGAGGTATTAAATTGTCCACACAAACTCTCAGAGTCAAAAAAGGCAGGGCACCACGTCAAAAACCCAAAAAACACATTCCTAAAGAACTTAGGAAAACACGGCACCACAGAAGGCCGCGTAGACTCGGGGGCAATGGAGGCGCAGAGAATATTTCTCTGATACCGGCTGTTGAACATCAGGCTTGGCATACTCTTTTTAATCATATGCATGCATCTGCCATCGCCGGGGTTTTGGCATCAGTGTTTGAGAAGCCCCTTATTTTGCTTGTGGAAGATCAAAAAGTTGCTTCAATTGATTTTCAGTGCACAGGGCTAAGCGCTCTTTACATTGACCCCTCCAACACTTTGGACTCCTTCAAAAGCAAGCAACAAAATGCATGGAATCTGCTGTGGGAAGGGTTATCTCCAAATGAAATTCTTGAAGATATAAACGCACGATTTCTTGACCCTGCGTATAAAATAGTTTTTGCAAAGTAGACTTGTTTCAAAAAACAGAGGAGGTTTGAATCCTCCTCTTTTTTAGTTAGCGACCGGCTTTTACTTTCAGTTTGGCTTTTTTTGCCTTATTGATTTTAGGCATGCGAATTGTAAGCAGGCCATGGTTTTCATTTGCGTTTGAAGATTCAACATCTATCTCCTCGGGCAACAAAATTGTACGTGAAAAAGTTCCCCAGTTAAGCTCGCGAGTGAAGTAATCATCGTTCTCCGGCATATCTTGAGGCTCTCTTGACCCTTCAATTGTAAGCATGTCTCTTGCTATTGTTATATCAAGCATTGATGGAGTCGAAGCGGGTACAAAAGCCTGCACAACTATTTCATTGTCTTTTTGGTAAACATCAACAGGGAGTTCAACTGAAAAATCTTGCAATATTTCATTTTCGTTCTCTTGGGCGGTTTTTTCATTGAAATCGGCCTCAACTTCGTTATCAAAAAAACCATCAGTTTCCGAGTAGTTTTCAAAGGTGTCGTCTTCAATATAGTCGTCAACCTTTTCAGCTTCAAATACAAAAGATTTAACTTTTTGCCACCATTTGTTCATACAATCATTATACACAACTTTTCTCAAAGATTAATTATTTAACTGTGGGTAACCGGAAGACCTTATCTGTAGGGTGTGACAGCTTTTATTCTTTTGATTTTTTCAAATGCCAAAAGAAGAAAAATAAGACCAAGCCAGACAAATACAAATATTTCAAGCAAAGAAGAGCTGATTTGATTTAAAAGAGCATAGTTAAACGCTCCATGTATAACAATGGAAAGTGATACTCCAAACAACAGTGCAAACAGCTTTATCACTCTTGTTTTGTAAAAAGCTAACGCCATGGAAACCCCGATTGTTGAGGAGGCAAGCACATGCAAAAGTGTTGCTCCCAAGAATCTGAAATTACCGGTTAAAATGCTCTGCAAAAATCCATCGTTTGTAAGAGGTTTTAAAAGAAATAGAGCGTTTTCAGCGGCGGCAAATCCCAAGGCAATGGTTAACATGTAAATTACCACATCAATAGGTTCATCAACTATGTCTTTCCTGTAAAGAATTACAAAGTAGGCCACGGCAAATTTTAAGAGCTCTTCAATGGCAGCCCATGCCCAAATGGTTGCTTGCGGATTTAGCACATCTTGCGCGTATTGTTCAAACGGAATAACCAAAGGAACCACAAACATTCCGGCGATAAAGGTTAGAATTATAAACTTTTTAGGTTCGGGATTTTTGGAATCTTCCTTGTACCAAAACCAAAGCCAAATAAGCGCCGGTAGTACACCTCCTAAAATTGCGTAAAAAATTGTCTCTATACTAAGCGAGTTCATGTTTTAATTTAATATTTGACGGCCAACTTGAAATCATAATAAACTTTTCATCTTTCATATCGTCGGGAATTTCTTGCCAAATGGTTTCGGTCAAAAACGGCATAAAAGGATGCAAGAGTTTAAGTTGAATTTTAAGCATTTCAAGCAAGAGAGTCGCTTTTGAAGAGGCGAGTTCTTTGTTATCACTTTGTAGGTCAGATTTGCTCTCTTCCAAAATTTTATCGGCAAATGTATGCCAAATATAGTGATACAGTTTTTCACTTGCCAAGTGCAGGTTAAATTTGGAAATATCTTCTGTTATTTCATCAGCAAATTTTTGCAGTTCAACAAGGGTTTTTTGGTCGTTTGCGTTTATCTCTCCTTGGCCATGCTGTTCAATTTGGGTCAGTACAAAACGAGCTATGTTCCAAACTTTGTTTGCAAATTTTCTGTAAGCGCCTATTTTGTTTACATCAAGGTTTAAATCTGTTCCGGGAGTGTTGCCAACCACAAGCGCCATACGTAGCGCATCTGTTCCAAATTGATCAGAGACTTCTATTGGGTTTATTACATTTCCTTTGCTTTTGCTCATTTTCTGCCCCTTGGCATCACGGACAAGTCCATGCAAGTAAACCCACTTAAATGGAGGCTTTCCCGTTCTGTAGATGCCGAGCATTATCATTCTTGTAACCCAGAAGAACAAAATATCATAAGCGGTTTCCATAACTTCGGTGGGGTAGTAGGTTTTAAAATCATCACCATCCGGGTAATCCAAAATTACAAAAGGCCATTGACCGGAGGAGAACCAAGTATCAAAGGTATCTTTTTCTTTTTCAACTTCACCGCCACATTTTTCGCACTTGTTTATCTTATCTTCCAAGTCAACAAATCCGGCATTGCAATTTTTGCAAATCTTTGCCGGTATTGGAATGCCCCAAGCGATTTGTCTTGAAATGTTCCAATCTTTTATGTTTTCAAGCCAGTGCAGAGCAACCCTTTTGTATCTTTCGGTTACAAATTTAACTTCTCCGGAGACTATGGCATCAATCGCTTTCTGCGCAAGAGGCTTGGTTTTTATAAACCACTGTCGTTTGAGTTGTGGTTCTATTTCACGTTTACATTTGTAGCAAACCGGTACACTATGTTTGTAATCTTCATCAACTTTTACCAAAAGTCCTAGCTGGTCAAGTTTTTTCACAATTTTTGGGCGAGCTTCTTCTATTTTCATTCCGGCAAATTCACCAGCAATAGGCAAGAGTCTACCTCTTTCGTCTATTATTTGTTCATAAGGAAGATTGTATTTTTGAGCGATTTCAAAATCAATTTCAGAATGCCATGGCGTTATTGTCATAGCACCGGTTCCAAGCTCCGGGTCTCCAGCCTCATCCTTCAGCAAAGTTGCTTTTATCGTGCCGTTTATCCACGGCACTTCAAAGGTTTGACCATGTTTGTATTTACTGTAACGTTTATCATCCGGATGAACGACAATGTATTTATCGGCAAATTTTGTTTCCGGACGAGCGGTCCCTATGACAAAAGGCCCGTATTTTATATAGTAGAATTTTTCCACCCGCTCTTCGTATTCAACCTCCAGGTTGGATAGTCCGGTTTGATGTTTGGGGCACCAGTTGACACTGCGTAAACCCCTATAGAGAAGCCCGTCTTCTTCAAGTTTTTTAAACGTTTTGTAAACTTGCTTTATAACTTTCTCATCAAGTGTAAAAGTTTCGCGTGACCAGTCACATGAAGCGCCAAGCCTTCTGAGTTGGTTTTCCATGTATTTTTTATTCTCTTGTGTAAAATCCCAAATTTCTCTGTAGAGTTCTTCTCTTGACATTTGAAAACGAGAACGTCCTTCTTTTGTAAGCTTTTTTTCGTAGACAACTTGAGTTTCAAAACCGGCATGATCCGCTCCCGGAACCCATAGAGCCTTAAATCCTTGCATGCGAGCAGTTCTTGTCAGTATATCTTGGAGAGTTACAAAAAGAGCATGTCCGGCGTGTAAAGAACCGTTTGCGTTTGGGGGAGGCATTATTATGCAATAAGGGTCACCATCTTTATTTTTTTCTTTTAAATTATCTGGGTTAAAAAAGCCGGAGTCCTCCCACATTTTGTAAATACTCTGTTCGTTTTCGGTTGGATTATAGGGTTTTGTAAATTTTTCCGAAACCATAATGCTATGGTAGCAAAACAAACCTTTGTTAACAAGGTTTAACAGTTTCTATGCTCCAGTTTGGGTCTGATTTTAGCTCATTTACATCAATTTGACAGTGGGGGTATGCAAACTCGGCTGTCGCGCTCATTAAAGCATTGTCTCCGGTTAAGTTTGCAGGGGCCTTGTATATATCTTTTTCAATATTCTTTTTTATCATCTCTGCAATGTGGCTGTTTGCAGATACACCACCTCCAATTATTACACTTTGTGCCTTGAATTCCTTTGAAGCTCTGGTGAGTTTTTCTGAAAGTACTTCAGCTGTTGCATCTTCAAATTCTCGCGCTATTGCAAGTTTCTTTTCGTCTGTAAGCTTGTTTTGCTTTTTTAAGTCATCTACAAAATATTTTACTGCGGTTTTAAGTCCGGAGAACGAAAAATCATATCCTTCTTTTAAAATCGGGCGAGGAAATTTTGTTTCAAGTTTAATGTTTTTCTCACGAGCTTCTTTTGCGAGTTTTGATATCTCGGGCCCCCCAGGGTAGGGGAGATCAAGCATTCTTGCAACTTTATCAAAAGCTTCACCTGCGGCATCATCAAGTGTCTCTCCGATTATTTTATAGTCTCCAAAATCTCTGATTAAAACAAGTTGAGTGTGTCCGCCCGAGATAAGAAGAGCTAACGATGGTAGCTCGGGTTTTACGATGGTGTATGGATTATCTCCCTTTAAAAGGGTAGAAAAAATATGCCCCTCCATATGGTTTATGGGAACAATCGGGGCTTTGGTTATTTTTGCAAGAGATTTTGCAAAATTTACTCCAACCCAAACTGCCGGATCAAGCCCGGGACCGGATACAACAACTATTTTTTCAAGAGGAATAAAGAAACCCGATTTCAAAAGTGTTGCCAAATGTACAAAAAGTTCAGGTTCTCTCTGCAAAACCTCTTTCAGTTCAGAGATTGTCTCTTTTTGGATTTCAATTTTCTGTAACTTAATTTTTGCATCTTTTATAAGTTGAACTAAAAGGGGAACCAGGTTTTTTGCATGCTCTCTTTTTGCAACATTGGGGAAAACACCTCCGTATTCTGCGTGTTTTTGAGCTTGTGAAAGAACGAGATGTGAGTGCACAAAAAGCCCCTCTTTTGTTTTTGAGGTTAAGGCAAGCGAGGTTTCATCACAGGTTGTTTCAATGGTTAAAGTATACATAGTGTTTATTATACAGAATTTTTTGGTTCAGATATAACATCGTTTTCGCACAAAGCAACTTGCAGGACTGTTAATTTCAACAGCTTGGATTACTTTGCTGTACTGCCTTCAACTTACGCTTATCGCGTAGGTTTTTTGCGGCCCCACGGGGAATCGGTGTCAGCTCACTAAGCTCCCAAGCCCTTTCGTTGAAAGGGCTTGCTCGCTAAGTGGCTCCTGCTCCGCACCATACTTCGGTATACGATTGCCCACTTTCTTCACTATATTTTATCATTCAAGCTTTTTATTATGTATGCTTATTGGTGCGTATGGTGTGAGCCTACCCGCCCAGACTGTGGATTTTCTAATGCACGCTTGCATTGCAAGCGGGGCGATGTGTTTCATTGCCCCTAGAAAATCTACAGTCTGGGCCTGGGCTCGCATTGTTTTCGCCTCGCTTTGCTTCGGCTCAAACATCGCTCCGCCTTTCGATTCCCCACGCAAAGCAAAGCAGATTGCTTTGCTGTGGTGCCTTACAAACCTACGCTTATCGCGTAGGTTTTTTGCGGCCCCACGGGGAATCGAACCCCGCTTTCCAGGATGAAAACCTGGCGTCCTAGCCGATAGACGATGGGGCCGGACCAACGTATATTAGCATTTTTGTACAAAAAAACAATTCTGTGATATTTTATACCAACGGAGGGCTGCCCGGAACTGGTAACGGACCGCGCTCGAAACGCGGCGCGCCTTCGGCGCTTGTGGGTTCGAGTCCCACGCCCTCCGCCACGGCCCCTTAAAAATAAATATTTTACTTTAACCAACCATGAGCGCCCATGGGCTTATGTAGTGATGTCCTAAGATTGGAAAGTGGAGCTGGGCAGGCAAACAAAAAACGAGTCCGATGCAACGTATCGGGCGAGTATTTTTGTTCGGAGGAGTTGGTTTGAGGAAATATTTCTTGCACGGAAATGCATTAAAATTTATAATTACAATTGCAAACACTAGGGCGGTTAGCTCAGTTGGTTAGAGCGCATCCTTGACGTGGATGAGGCCAGAGGTTCGAGCCCTCTACCGCCCACAAATGAAATGTGTGGGCGGTAAGAAAGCAAACTGCTTTGCTTTCGTGAGGGCGAGAAAGGCGGAGGCATGTCGCGCGCAGCGCGAGTAAAGTGAGCGCGAGCACGACAGCCGAGCCCGGGCAGGAGCCACTTAGCGAGCCAACTCTTTCGGAGAAAGAGTTGGAGAGCTTAGTGAGCTGACGCCGAGCCCTCTACCGCCCACAAATGAAATGTGTGGGCGGTAAGAAATAAGTAAATAAATGCTTATCGTTTGTGAATGTAAAAAATGGTTGCAAATTACAAAAAAATGTAGTTTTTAAATCTGCAATTCACACAGATTCACTTTGTATACAAAACAAATACCGCGCATATGGTATAATTTTCACATGGAAGTATATCTCGCCTCTGATCATGCAGGGTTTGATGCAAAAAAGGAACTTATAACCTTTTTGTTGGAAAAAGGTTATGATGTAAAAGACTTTGGAGCATTTGAATATGATCCTCAAGATGATTACCCAGATTTTATAGCTCCTCTTGCAAAAGCTATATCGCACAAAAAGAAAGATGTTTTCGGTTTTATCTTCGGAGGGTCAGGACAGGGTGAAGCGATAGTGGCAAATCGTTTTGCAAATGTACGCGCTACTGTTTTAGCATGTGAGAACAAGCAGTTGGTAACTCTTGCGCGAGAGCACAACAATGCAAATGTTCTAAGTTTTGGCGCAAGGTTTTTGTCGGTTGAGTTTATAAAACAGGCGGCGATTTTGTTTTTAGAAACCGATTTTTCACACGCCCCGAGGCATACAAGAAGGATTGAGAAAATAGATAATTTAGATTTATGATTACAGATGCGCAACTTAAAAAACTAAAAGAAACTTCAAAAAAAATTCGCATTGCTGTTTTGGAAATGCTTGCCGAAGCAGGCTCCGGGCATACTGCCGGCTCACTCGGTATGGCAGATGTTTTTACCCTTCTTTATTTTCATATTCTGCGACACAAACCACAAAACCCAAATTGGGAAGACAGAGATGTGGTTGTCCTTTCAAACGGGCACATAGCACCGGTTTTGTATGCGACACTTGCATATGCCGGCTATTTTGAAAAAGAGCTGCTTCACACCTTAAGAAAACTACACTCTCCGCTTCAGGGTCACCCTCATAAAGGAGCTCTTGCCGGAGTGGA